>JAQWNP010000002.1 GCA_029268515.1 Phycisphaerales bacterium
GATGTACTCCAGCGCCGGCTCAAGCGTGATGTCGCGAGAGGCTTTCAGGACGACCGTCGCTTCCTTGTTTGCCTCGCGTACATTCGAGAAGGCCTTGCCCTTGACGATGTTGACGCCAAGATCGCTGTCGCGAGCATTCTCGCCCACGATTTGGCCTGCATAAATAACATCCTGTGGCTCGACAAACAGAACGCCGCGTTGACTGAGACTGAGCATTGAATAGGTCGTCGCCTGCCCGTCCGCCGTCGCCACCATCACGCCGTTCTGGCGACGATAGAGCGTCGCCCGAATAGGCGCATACCGCTGAAAACAGTGATACATCACTGCTTCACCGCCTGTAGCAGTAAGCATATGGCTACGAAGACCAATCAACCCACGCGCAGGAATCTCGGCTTCGATGTGCATGCGATTACCCCGCTGCTCAAGGGTCTGCACTTCACCACCACGCGCACCGAGCAATTCCATAGCCGGGCCGACGTGATCTTGGTCAACATCAATCGTCAATAGCTCGATCGGTTCACTTCGCACACCATCAATCACCTTCTCAATAACCTGCGGACGGCCAACAGTGAGTTCGTACCCTTCGCGGCGCATGTTCTCGAGCAGAATGCCGAGGTGCAAAAGCCCTCGTCCCGATACTTGGAACTCGTCGGCCGTCTTGCCTGGCTCCACTCGCAATGCCAGATTGCTGCGAAGTTCTCGCTGCAAACGTTCATCAATCTGACGACTTGTGACAAACTTGCCGCTGCGTCCAGCATTGGGCGAATCGTTGATGCGAAAGAGCATATGAAGCGTCGGTTCATCTACGGCAATTCTGGCGATTGGATTGGGCTGCTCTGGACAGGCAATGGTGTCGCCGATTTCAAAGTCGCCAATGCCTTCTACCGCACAAAGATCTCCAACCGACACAATCTCGGCAGGCGCCTTACCGAGATCCTTGAATCGATACACCTTGAGTGCTCTCGCCATCCGATTCTTGCTCTCATGGCAGATCGTTACAGCTTGACCTGCCGTGATCGCACCTGCAAAGATTCGGCCAATGGCAATACGACCCGCGTACGGCGAGTAGTCCTGACTTGCGATCAGCATCTGCAGCGGCACATCGGCATAGCCCACGGGCGATGGGATATGTTCCATCACCGCATCAAGAACTGGCTTCATATCGCCTTTGTGCACGCCCTCTTCGAGATTCGACCACCCATCGCGGCCTGAGGCATAAATGACCGGAAAGTCGAGCCGCTCATCGCTCGCTCCAAGTGCGACAAGTAAATCAAAAACCTCGGTGATCACATCATCAGGCCTCGCGTTGGGGCGATCACATTTGTTAATCACAACGATGATTGGATGATCAAGTTCAAGTGCCTTACCGAGCACAAATCGTGTTTGGGGCATCGGTCCTTCAAAAGCATCGACGAGCAACAACACACCGTCGGCCATCTTCAGTACACGCTCGACCTCGCCGCCAAAGTCGGCATGCCCCGGAGTGTCAATAATGTTGATACGACAAGTCGAACCTGCCTGAGCACCATGTTGCGGCCGATAGGTCACAGCGCAATTCTTGGACGTGATCGTGATCCCCCGCTCCTTCTCAAGCGGATCTGAGTCGAGAATGCAATCGGCTTCGTCGCGATTCAACTGCATCGAACCACAATAGGCGAGGATTGAATCGACCAGGGTGGTCTTGCCGTGATCGACATGGGCAATGATCGCGACGTTTCTGAGATTTGGGTCGGCGGTGTGCAGCATGAGTAGCGTGAATCCAAAGGGGAAGCCGAGCATTGTACGATGAACCAGCCTAGATCCGATAGAATTTCCACCTATGGCCGACCTGCTTTCTGCCCGCGATCTATCTAAATCACACCCCGCTGCAACCCTCTTTGAAGGGGTAAGCATCACTATTGGGGAGCGGGCCCGCACCGGCCTCATTGGCCCCAATGGCGCAGGAAAGACAACCTTGGTCCGCATCCTTGCAGGACTTGAGGAACCGGATGAAGGCACTGTGTCCCGGCGAAAGTCGATGCGTGCTGCCTATGTCGAGCAGAGTGATCTCTACGAGGATGGCGACACCCCGCTTTCAGTCGCTACAGCGGCCATGGAGCGTGCTGCAGACCCTCGCCTTGACAGTGAGACTCGGGCCAGTATTGCGCTGTCGAAACTGGGATTTGAGAACTTTGAGCGGCCTGTTTCCGAACTTTCCGGCGGATGGAAAAAACGGCTTTCCATTGCGTGCGCCGTTGGCCTTGAGCCAGACCTCTTGATGCTGGACGAACCGACGAATCATCTGGATCTTGAAGGCGTATTGTGGCTGGAGTCATTTGCTCGGACCACACCAATCGCGATGATTTTTATCACGCATGATCGGCAATTTCTCGAGAACGTAGCGAATCGAATCATCGAACTTTCGCCCGCCTATCCAGGTGGCATGTTTGAGGCAACGGGCAACTACACCGAATTTCTCAATCGCAAGCATGCGTTCTTGGATGCCCAGGCAGCCGAAGAATCGGCACTTGCAAACAAGGTTCGACGAGACACGGCGTGGCTACGTCAAGGCATTCAAGGTCGGCAAACCCGGAATAAAACGCAGGTGGCAGCAGCAGCAGATCGTCGCGGAGAATTAAAGGCCACCAAAGATCGCAACATCGCGCCAACTCGAACGACGACCATTGACTTTCAGGCCACTGAGCGAAAGACGAATCGATTGCTTGCATTGCACAGTGTCGCAATGTCAATGGGTGGAAAGCGGCTCTTTCATGATCTTGATCTGGTGCTCACGCCCGGACGTAGGCTCGGGGTTCTTGGTGTCAACGGCGCAGGGAAGACGACGCTTCTGAGATTGATGAATGGCGAAATTGAGCCTGACAGCGGAACGATCAAACGTGCAGTCGATCTTCGCATCGTGACATTTAGCCAACACCGCGGAACGCTCGATCGGACACAAACACTGCAAGAAGCGCTCTGCCCGGTCGGTGACATGATCGAGTACCGCGGCAAACAAGTCCATGTCACAGGATGGGCACAACGATTTCTCTTCGAAGCTGATCAACTCGCAACATTGGTGGCCAATCTCTCGGGCGGCGAACAGGCTCGACTATTAATTGCCAATCTCATGCTTGAACCTGCAGACATCTTGCTGCTCGATG
Organism: Phycisphaerales bacterium; assembly: GCA_029268515.1. Classification (NCBI taxonomy): domain Bacteria; kingdom Pseudomonadati; phylum Planctomycetota; class Phycisphaerae; order Phycisphaerales; species Phycisphaerales bacterium. Next base: position 3,141 of record JAQWNP010000002.1, read on the forward strand.
AACCGACGAACGATCTTGACATCCCCTCGCTGGAGGTTCTAGAGAGCGCGTTGTTGGAATTTCCCGGTGCCATTGCCCTGGTAACGCATGACCGATTCATGTTGGATCGTATTGCTACGGAGTTCGTCGGTCTTGATGACGAAGGTGGAATCAAAGAGTTTCAAACCTGCGAACAATGGTACGCACATAGGAAGGCGATGCGTCATTCTAAAACTGTGGTTCAATCAGCAAAGAAGAACGCTGTTCCCATGGCCGCAGCCAAAAAGTCCAAACGAAAGCGTACCTACAACGATGAACGTGAATACAAGCAGATGGAAAAAGTCATTCTCGAAGCTGAGGAGCGTCTAGAAGCCCTCAAGGCCGACGCTGAAGCCAATACACAGCATGCTTGCGCTAGGGAGATATTCCAATCGCTCTCGGATACGCAGGAACACGTCAAGAAGTTGTACGCTCGCTGGGCCGAGCTTGAAGCGATGGCAGACTAATTCGTTACGCCGGCCCTCGGCGGTATCATCAGTATTGCTATGACAAAGGTCAAAAAATCACATATGGACGACGGTACATTTCATTACATCGTCCGCGGCATCATCCGAGATGGTGATCACGTGCTGCTCGTGAAGCAACGTGGTGGCAACTACACATTTCTACTCGGCGGGCATATTGATTTTGGCGAGCCAGCGGAGGTTGCCTTGGCCCGCGAGCTGAAAGAAGAGATTGGTATTGATGCCACCGTGCAGTCATTTGTAGGCGCCATCGAGAATGGCTGGGGCGACGAGTGTGAAATCTCTCTGGTCTTTGACGTTGACACGCCCACGCTCCGCTCTGATCAGACGCCCAAACCAGCGTCTCCCGCCGAGGAGCACTTGGAGTTTCTCTGGGTGGAAGTTGGCGAACTTTCGAACCACAACCTGCTGCCCACGCCACTGGTGGAGTGGCTCCAAGAACCCGACAAAGCAGGCTGGGCGTCAACGCTGGCCGACTAGGCTGTGAAGATTCTATGGCGCGCGTACGGGCAGAATTTCTACCGGGGCATCATCAAGCGCCGCTCTCGCAACTCTACACCGCGCTCGAAGCCCTGATACCAGCCCGCCCCTTGAACAAACTACAGTGCGACGATGCACCTCCTGCTCGCCACACTGTGCCTGACCATCGCCTTCGGCCCAGCCGATACGCGACTACATGTGCTTTTTCTTGGTGACCGCGCCTATCACCAACCTGAAGTTCGCCTGAACGATGTCTGGGGGCCACTCGCCCGCCAAGGAATTGTGTTTGACTGGGAAGATGATCTCGACGCGATCACGCCTGCGGTACTTGACCGCTACGACTGCGTCGTCATGTACGCCAACCACCCGGCCCAGTCAGTCGAACCGGCGGCCTTCTCTGAATCGCTCGACGCCTACATCCGCGCGGGCGGTGGCTTTGCGGCCCTGCACTGCACGAGCGGCTGCTTCATGGAATCGCCCAGTTGGATCTCACTCATTGGCGCTCGCTTTCAATCGCACGGTTCAGAAGTCTTTTCACAAGATGTCGTAGACGAATCACACCCGATCACTCGGGGCTGGACACCGTTTGAAACATGGGACGAGACATATGTTCAAGAACATATTGACGACGATCGCACACTCTTGACCACACGTGGCGACGAGCCATGGTGCTGGACACGAGCCCATGGAAATGGACGCATCTTCTACACGGCATCAGGGCATGACCACCGCACCTGGACGCACCCGGGCTGGGTCGACCATCTCGAGCGGGCGATTGTCTGGGCCGCTGGCCCCCTCGCCGCCTCCCGCCACAGCCAGTTCAAGCCCGTGGAGTTTGACTTTGAGCCACATGACTGGGTGCCCAACTACGAATCGCATGACCCGCCGATGCCATTCCAACTGGCATCCACGCCCGAGCAAGCCACGGCGGCGCTCATCCCCGCCGCAGGCTTTCACGCCGAACTCTTTGCGAGCGAGCCACTGATCGTCAATCCGGTCGCCATGACGTGGGACGAGCGTGGTCGGTGCTGGCTCATCGAGTCACCCGACTATCCCAATGACACGCGAGATAATGGTGTCGGCACCGATCGCATCAGTGTGCTCGAAGACACCGATGGCGATGGCATGGCCGACTCAAAAACAGTATTTGCCGAGAACCTCAATATCCCCACGGGCCTGCTCAAAGTCACTGGTGGCTTGATCGTGGCGTCACCGCCACACCTCCTCTTCTACGAAGATGTTGATTGCGACGACCAAGCCGATCGACGCGCCACCCTGCTCACTGGCTTCGGTACGTGGGATACCCACGCCGGCCCCTCGAATCTCGCTTGGGGGCCCGACAACAACGTCTGGGGCGCTATTGGATACGCCGGATACAAGAGCGAAGACAGCCCTACATTCGCATCAGGACTCTGGCGATCGGATCAGGCCAAGTTGCATCCCGAGTTTGTAGCGCAGTTCACCAACAACACATGGGGGCTCGGCCTCCGCAGCGACGGCGAAGTATTTGGCTCAACGGCCAATGGCGCACCATCCTTCTTTGTCGGCGCGGCGAAGCCCGATCTTGCGGCGAGCCTGCCGCAGCACCCGGGCGCGGAAATCGTGGCCGATAGCACGATCGTGCATGCAGCGCTTCCTCAATTGCAACAAGGTGACTTCATGGGCCAGTTCACAGCAGCAGCTGGCCACGCATTTGCAACCGGGACACAAGTGCCAGCCCACTGGCCTGAACGCATGGCCTTCATTGCCGAACCAACGGCGCATCTTGTTGGCCGACAAGAAGTCTACCCAGAAAAATCTGGCTTTCGGACACGCGATTGTTTCAATCTTGTCGCGTCCACCGATGAATGGTTCTGCCCGGTGCAAGCCGAAGTCGGCCCAGATGGCGCCATCTGGATTGCAGACCTCGCACAGTTCATCATCCTGCATAATCTGCCAGGAAATCCAGAGCGAGGCCTCCCGGACATTAACTATGGACCGGGCAACGCCCACCTCAACCCACTACGCGACCGAACACATGGGCGAATCTATCGGCTGGTCTCAAGCGACTCCACGCAAACGCCAGACCTCTCTGATGCCACTGCCGAGCAGCTCATCGCCGCACTGTCGAGCGACAACCGTTTCTGGCGCACAACTGCAAGGCGACTCCTTGTCGAGGGCATGTATGCCGAGGCTGGGCCATTACTCCATGAACTTGCTCGCGGGGAACACGACTTCGCCGCCGCTGAGGCCATCCGGACACTGCACGGCCTTGGCATGCTCGGTGGGCGAGTCGCAACGACAACGCTCGCGGAGGCACTCCGCGCCACCAGACCAGCCACTCGGCATGCAGCATTGGCTTCGCTTCCACGAAGCGAGGCGTCATCAATACTCCTGTTAGAAGCAGGCATCTTCGAACACTCGAATGCTGCGACCCGCCGCCACGCCTACCTCGCCGCCTCACGCCTGCCGGAGTCTGATGCGATGGGCGCAGCGATCGCCGGGCGTGCACTCAGCGAGGCACAAGGCGATCCCTGGATAACGCTCTCGCTCACTGCCGCCGCCGCTGCACACCCCAACGCATTTGTGGCTGCGACAGCCCCGCTGCTCACCGGCCCTAACCAATCCACTGATCTCCTCGCCATGGTCGAACTTGCCCGCGCAAAGGCCGACGGGTCGCTCACAACGCCGAGCCAACGAACACTGAGTCTCAAAGGTGGCCGCATCGCCGAGGGCGAGCGAGTCTTTCGCACCAACACTATTGCAGCCTGCTTTCGCTGCCACAGTTTGGATGGTTCAGGAACTGGCGTCGGACCAGATCTATCTACTGTTGGCGGACGGCTCAGTAAGGAACAACTTCTTGAGTCGATCCTCAGCCCCAACGCAGCGTTGGCAGAAGGATGGATAGCGCCAGCCTCGGCAATGCCCGCCTTGGCGGCATTCCTCTCAGATGACGAACTACGCGACATCGTTGCGTTTCTCTCGGCCCAACAATAGCTGGGGGTCAATTCTCAGCAAGACGCTCAAGAAACTCCACCGTTGCACTGCCAATGCGATCGGCGACTTCTCGATTGTTGGCAAAGCCGTTCATGTTTACAGTCAACTCTGCGATGCCAACGGTCATATCGCCACGCGTGAGGGTTCCTTGAAGTTCGAGTACTTTCCTCGCGGGCCTGTCGATAGAACGTGTCAGTTCCATTGACAATGTCAGATCGGCCGCGCCGCCACCGAACAAGCCTGCCGCTGCAAGTTGTGACTCGATGCTCGATTGCAGCACACTTATATCTTTGGCTTCGATCTGAACGCCCAATTTGTTCACGATGAAAACGCTCTGAACTTGCTCGCTAGGTTCGATACCGCCGTTGTATTCGATGAGTTCCATCTTCCCCTTCGGGCCGACGATTGTTCCGATGCTTTTTCGGGCCGCCGCAATGCAACCGCCTGCAGTCATAACAAAAACCAACGCCATTAAAAATAAGCACCGACCCATTGTGTTCTCTTTCTTAGTTTACATCTCGCCCATGCTCAGATAGCACAGGTAATGAATCATCTATTCATTGGCCGGGCCTTCAGAGACATGTAGGGTCAGGGGCAGTCGCCCCAAGCAGAAAGCACGATCAAGATGTCGTCTACACCGACGATGCCGTCATCATCAACATCGGCCGGACATCCATCACACGGACCGAATGAGGATATGAGTTCGAGCACATCATCAACGCCAACAGTGCCGTCGCCAGTAATGTCGCCTGAGCAGGCCGAACACTCTGGATCTACAACGATCCCACCTATGCTTACAAAGGCACCATCAATCTGCTCCAACGAGTTGCCGCACAGACGAGTTTCCATCACTGTGCTCGCCGGCCCCTCAAAGAAGTGAAGGCCCCCGCCGCTCTCGCCACAAGAGTTGCCACGCAGATCGCAGTTCATCATCGATGGTTCGCTTGCCCGAACAAAGAAGCCGCCACCTCGATCGGAGGCTACGTTATCTTCAAAGAGACAGCTATGAAATGTGCCATTGCTCGGAACGTCAGGCTCATGGGCGCCAACACAAGCCACGCCTCCACCATCACGTCCGCAGGTATTCCCACGAAATACGCAGTTACTCACTGCCGAGTGTGAGTCATACGCGTTGCTCATGCCGCCCCCATCGCCATTGACCTCATTATTCTCGAAGAGGCAATCTGCAATCACGGGGTAGCAGGGCCCGCCCCCAGTGCCGCTGCCATACACACAGATTCCGCCGCCACTACCAAGCGGATTGCTGGTTTGAAAGTTGCTCACAAACGTGCAGCCTGTAACAGTCGGACTACTGCTCGATCGAATGAACATCCCCCCGCCAACATTCAGCGTGTTATTGGCAACAAAGTCGCAGTCGGTAATAATGGCATCGGTCAAGTCGGTACATGTCATGCCGCCACCCCACGAAGCCACATTGGACTCAAATCGGCAGCGCTCAAATGTTGGTGTTGAGTGCAACGCATACACGCCGCCGCCGTGCCCCTCCGATGTGTTATTTCGAAACGTGCAGTCGGTAATCGTGGGCGTGCCTCCATTGACACACAAACCTGCGCCACCCCAACTTGCGTTGGTGTCGAAGATGCAATTGAGAATGGTTGGTGACGCACTATTTATCAGCATGCCGCCGCCGCAATGGACCATTCCAAAGACCGGATCATTGATAAGTTCTCCCTCCCCATGAACAATGCGAAACCCATCGAGCACACTCCCTGATCCTTCCTCGGAAGCAAATCGAACAACCGGCCCGCCAAGGCCACTGCCATCAAGAATCGTTGTTTCAGGACCGTCGCCCATGACCAAGATTGGCTTGCCCAGGAAGTCGAGTTTTTCGTGATAGAAGCCAGGCTCAACCTGCACGGTGTCGCCTGAAGAAGCCGCTTCGATTGCCAATTGAATCGTTGGATATCCACTTGGTACCTCCAGCACGGACGCCGCCGCAAACGAGCCCACCAAAAGAATTACTGCAATGCCACATCCAAAACCCATCAATCGACTCATCATGAGCTCTCCTCATTCCAGATAGTTGCATCTCATACCGTACCGCATGCGGGGACAATCTCTGCAACAGCAATTCTGGAATTGGAGTACACCGAGCATATCACTGCGTAGGAGTGCTAATTCTCAACGATTCAACGTCGATTCCACCTGCCTGCAACTCGATCGAGACACCACCAGAGGCGAATGCCACAGAGGACGCCGCCACCTCGATGCCGTTGATAGACACCGACACAGCCTCGCTGGCACCTGTCACATCGAGTTCATACCAGGTGTCCTCAGGGATCAAGCGAACCGCCAGTGGCCTATGCCCAAGGATGCTCCCTGTGCTCGGCGCTGGCGAGCGACCCTCTGCAATCGCAATCGATACGCCCCCAATCACAAGTGTGGCTGATGCACCAGACTCAAACCGCAGCTTTCCGTGAATTCGCCAGTTCCGACCAACGTCAGACCGCAATTGCAACTGGCCGCTTCCTGTCAGCGAGAGACCTTCACTACCAAGCCCTCCGCCAAGATCTCCGCTCAATACAAACGAACCACGCAATAGCGACTCGCCTTGTGTCGCGGCATCGATCATCGGCTTGAGCCGAACGTCGGCGATGCCTCCTGGTCCCACAGCCGCCAGCACACGCAGCCACTGCTCGTGCCCACCAGTGGGCAGTGCAATTCCCGCAAGCACTTGCATATCGTCCATGAGTACCTCTTTGAGTTGCCCATCAGATACCTCGAACTCAAGTTGGTGCCGCTGGCCTGGGCCGCGCCATGCATCTTCAGTTGATTGCGCGAGTATGACGCCGTCTGAGTCGATGACTTCAACTGATCCATGTCCCGCGTGATCCCGCACCACAATCGCTGCATGACCTGGAAGACCGATCGCAATTCCTCCAGTCTTCGGAAGCATGATCGTAGCACGCACACGAGCACTCCTTGGAGGCGATGCCTGCAAGACATAGTCTTCTTGTGCCGAATCATTGACGAGCAAATCATTACCACTGCTACGGGTAAATCGAGTTCGATCGCTGAGATCGAGTTTGTCCTTCGCAAGTCGCCAATCGCCAGACCAAAGCTGTTGAGGATCAGCCCATGTCAGCCGCAGCCAGCCCGATTCATCTGCCGTTCTTGCATTTGGCGGCGGCGGCGTAACTTCACGGGCAACGGTGCGGGTGGGGCCACCAGGAAGCCGATTGACTGTGTAAGCCACCTCGTCGGTGCGAAGTGCTCGACCCGAAGTGTCGACGATATCACTCAATTTCAAACGCACAACACGGCCCGCAGACAACTCAGGCATTTCCAAGTGCAAAATACGCCGATCTCTCGACAACGTCGCCTGCGTGATGTCCACCGCACTTCGCCGCTGCTCAGGCGAGCCGTACTTCCACCACCAGTTGTAATCGTACGACTCAGCTTGTACTTGTTCAGGAGCAACCACGCCTGCGATAGCGTGGGTGAATTCGATATCAAAGCCACCCGGCACCAACTGCATATGCAGCATCTCCAATGGCGTCTCGCCCTGCCAAGTCACTCTTGCCAGACCATGCCCGGGTGACAAGCCTCCCCATCCACGATTGGTGAGTCCGCACACCAGTGAACCATCGGGCGCAAACGCAACACGAGCGACTGAGCCAACACGACTCAAGAACGGCCACACTGCGCCCTGGGACACACCATCAACTTCCTCGATCTCGGCACGGAGAATTCGTCCAGTGGTCATTTCGGCAACAAAGAGTTGGTTTACAAAGGGACCGAACGCCCCGCCAGTCGTGTCTGGAACCAAGTTGCCCGTTGACCGTGACCATTCATAAGGAATCCAAATCGCGGCGGGAACTCGCTCGACATTGGGCGGCTCGCGATCATGTGGCTTGCGTTCGCCGAAGCCGTAGCCTTCAGTCCAGCGAAGGCTTGCCGGATGCCCATGAAAGCCACCCTTCTTGACGACAAAGATCGGCGACGATGGCATCCAGTCGCCTTGGTTGTCTGTTGCAAGCAGTCGACCGTCTACATCAATTCCAAGACCACAGGGACTGCGGAATCCGCACGCCCATGGCTCAACCGCTCCATCAGGCGACACCCGAAGTATCCATCCACGATGGGGTTCGAATGCCTGCCCATGCCACCACTCAGGTGAACCGAAGCCCAGATTAAGCGCGATAAATCGTCCACCACTTTCATCGCGAGGTAACCCGAATGCAAACTCATGGTAGTTGTCTGACACACCCCAGTCCTGGCTCACAACCTCCACATCATCAACCAAGCCATCGTGGTCAACATCACGTAGTCGCGACAATTCACCGCGTTGCAAGACGATCAAATCATCCCCGTCAACATCAAGACCTAGACCCTCCCACAAGCCATCGGCAAAGCGTGTCCACTGGGCATCGGACGGATCATTGCCAAGTGCGCCATCTACCAGCCACACGCGGCCCCGCCGAGTGCTCACGGCGACACGCCCGTCGGGGAGAAATGCCAAGCCGCCAGCTTCGATGACTTCGCCCGCAGGCGCTGGAATTGTCTCCACAAGCCACGAGTCGGTCACGGTCATGGCGAGCAGCAGTGTCGTGATTGCAATCATGAGGGCATCACCGTTCGCCGGTCTTGGGGATCAAGCGGTATCCCTACGGCGGCAGCTCGCTCGGCGTCAAGACCAGGCAAGACCATAATCTCGACACTCCCGTTCGCGGGAAGCGAGAAACGATCAATATGAGATCGTCCGCCACGGACACCAATGACATCTGGCCCAGATCTCCACCATGACCATCCATCAGCAGTTCCAAGCACGGCCAATGATGAGCCTGCCGGGATCGACATACTCAATCCATTGGTATTGCCTTCAATGTCAAGTACACGCACATAACCTGGGATATCGTGATAAGTCGCTGTCTTCCCATACTCAGTGATGCTCGCACCAGCAATCGCCATGCGCAAACTGGCACGATCATCACGAATGCTCGTTCCAAGGAACTTTGCAGAGATCGGATCACCACCAATGAAGAACGAAGGCCATGGACCAGCGCGGTGAATGACTCTCCCGAGTGGTTCAAGGGCAGTGCCACCGCGCCCCTCCCAATCAGTGCGTCGCACAAATTTTCCTTGCCGTGCGGCCCGAAAGCTGGCATCGGTGGTGTTGTAAGCCAGCGTCAGACCATCTGTACCACCAATGAGAATGCCGCGTGGCTCAGGGGTATCGCCCGGTCCGTGTGGCGGCAACATCCCTCGCACAACCATTGGTCGGTGGTCGACGACCAATTCAGCATCATTGCTCGGAGGTGGTGAGGGCGGCGAGAGTGACAGCACATACTCCACCACTGCTTTGGTCTGTTGTCCGCTGAGTATCTTGATGAACCCAGGCATAGGCGTTCCTGCAATGCCGTGCTGCACGACACGCCGCACGGCCTCGGTGGTATTGCCAAATGAGAATCCGCCTGCCAAAAAGGAACGCGCGGGCCGATCAAGTTTCTCGGTGCCCTGCCCGTCACCACTCGCACCGTGGCATCGAGCACAGTTGGCCATATAAACCGTCCGCCCCGAAACCAACGTCTGTGGTGCGGGGCGGATATGTGCCGAGGAAGCGTTGTCCGTTTGGCTGGATGGTGGCGGTTCAATCGACGCCGGAGGAGGCGGTGGTTCCGGTATGAGCACCCAGCATCCCCACACAATAATTGCAGCCAAAATCGGCGCTACAACTACGACACACACAATATTGGTGACGATCGACTTGACGGTCATGCTGTGTCCTTGGGCCATAGGCGGGAAAGGATAGCGAAAAACTCGCCCTCTGCAGGCCTTGAAAAACGCCTTTGAAACCGCCACACAGCTCATCCGCCGTTTATTCCGATTGCGGGTGAGATCATGGCCAATCACAACGACCTACTGAGTCGTTGTTTCGTAGGTTGAATGAGATGCTTTGCTCGCTGCTCCTCCGAGCATGCAGCCGGCCTTGTGAGGCTATTTACAGGAGATTCAGTATGCAAATAAGCGATGTGATGAGTAAATGTGCTGCTGGTGTAGCGATCATGGTGATCAGCCATACACAAGCAGGGCCGACGCAGTCAATCGGTTTCGGTAGTTTCCATGCAGATGGTTCAGTGTCCTACTCAGGGCCAACCGACACCGATGGCAACCCCGTCACACCTCGCGTCACAAGTGATTTCGCCGGGGCCCCGCCGACCAATACTTGGTGGTCCTCGCTCATTTGGGAGCGCCACCCGGGCAACTCATACGGCCAACCATTCCATCCACATCCCTTGTCGATGCAAGCTGCAAGCGAGGGTTTGTATCTCGGCCACTCCACAACCCCAGGAAGTTGGGATCGCGGATACGAATATAGTTTCTCCGGTTCAAGCGCCGCGATCACGATCGGTGTCGACGGGCTCTCCTCGCCTGAAGTACAAGTCGCTGGTAACAGCGATTGGACAGTCGTCGCTGCATGGAACGACGGCACGCGATCACTGCGGGCGACCATTGGTCGCGGCATGCCAATCGTGCTTGCTGAGTGCCAAGGCGGCGATCCAATCATCCATGCCGAAAATACCACCGTTCACTTTCAAAGTGAAAGAACTGTTGTTCTCGAGAAGAATGGCCAGCACTGGGCCGCTTTCGCGCCGAATGGATTCCATTGGACACAAGAGGGCAGCCTCTGGCGATGTGCTGGCGCAGCGCATGTGTCTGCCGGCATCTTGCCCGATGGCTCTAGCGACACTATCTCGCTATTTGAAGCGGCTGCTTTTGCAGCGGTCCGCGACACGCAAGTGTCTTGGGAGTGGCAACCTGATTCACGCACCGTGCGCGCTACCTACGCATTTACAGTTGAGCAACTCGATGGCGGCAGTGCCGACCCACTCTGCTGCCTCTATCGCCACCAATGGATTTATGCAGATGCGCCGTTTACTGGCCATACCTACCCGTCTGCACGAGGACTACTGAAACTTGCGTCGACCGCAAGTTTTGAAGTTGATTTCCCCGTTCCCGCAGCGCTCCCACAACTTCCGGCCGTTGACACAATCGATTTATTCACCGCGACTAACTTAATCGCCGAAGGCGTCTCGAATGGTGCGGCCAGCTATACATCGGATACGTATTGGGGTGGCAAATCCCTTGGCCGCACTGCCCAACTCGCAATGATGGCGAATGCAACTGGCGACACCAATAGCCGCAACCAACTTGTTGCTGATTTGAAGTCTGGACTCGAAGAGTGGTTCACGGTCGACGCATCATCCGATGACGGCGGCAATGCATCAGATCTATTACAAGCCGAAAACGCGGCTTCAATGCAGGGTGTCGTAGTTGAATCGGTTGATGGCGCTGACGGCGATGCCGTAACTGGATTCAGTGATGGTGACTGGATTCGCCTTGCTGCTATCGAGTTTCCGAACGAACTTCCCAACCGCGTCGTACTGCGCCGCGCATCAGGCACGACAGGAAGCACGATGTTGCGTCTTCGTCTGGACAGCCCCTCCGGACTAAAAATCGCCGAAGCAGCCGTTGGCAGCACTGGTGGCTGGAGCAACTGGGACGACCTCGCCATGGGTATGACGATCTCAGACCCCAGTTTGCTGAGCGGCACACATGATGTCTATGTCGTATGCGAAGGTGGTGGTGGCGCGGAAATGTTCTCGGTTGACCGATTGACGTTTGAAATTCCAGGCAGTGGTGGTTCCTCAAATGCGGCATTTGCATATCACGATACGTGGGGCACACTCATTGGCTATCCGGCGAGTTATGGCGCCGACAGCGAACTCAATGATCACCACTTTCACTATGGCTACTTTCTGTGGGCAGCAGCCGTAGTGGCACGCTTTGATCCTGCATGGGCAGACGATGAAGCTTGGGGTGGCATGGTTGACCTACTGGTCAGTGATGCTGCGAACTGGGATCGAAGTGATACACGCTATTGCTTTCTCCGCAACTTTGAACCATATGTCGGCTATTCCTACGCCGCCGGTCACGCTGGCTTCGCAGCAGGCAACAACCAAGAGTCGTCCTCAGAGTCGATGAACTTTGCAGCCGGATGTTTAATGTGGGGCGAGACAACCGGACGCAATGATATTCGCGACCTCGGCTTGTTCTTGCTCGCCGTCGAATCGGCATCGATCGAACAGTACTGGTTTGATGTTGATGAACAAGTATTCCCAGCCGAGATGCCACGAGATCTTGCTGGAATTGTCTGGGACGCTGGCGCCACGTACGCAACGTGGTGGACCGCCAATGTCGAAGAAATTCATGGCATCAACATGCTGCCGATTACCGGTGGCTCGCTGTACCTCGGCACGCGAGTCGATGCCGTGGAACGATTGTGGTCATACTTTCTCGCCGAGAATGGAGGCGCTCCAACCGTATGGCAGGACATCTTATGGAGTTATCAGGCACTCTTTGATCCACAGTCTGCACTCAGTAGTCTAGAGGCATGGGCCTATACGCCAGAAGGCGGTGACTCAAAGGCGAGAGCGTACTGGTGGATTTCAGCCCTCGCCGGGCTCGGCCAAGTTGATGCAAGCGTGAGTGGCAACTCGCCGCTCTCGGCGGTGTTCTTCAATGGAACGACTCGCACCTATGTTGCTCACAATATGTCGCAGGCTGATAGCGAAACAGTCTTTACGGATGGGTTTCGAATGTGCGTTGCCTCAGGTCAGACCCTTGCTACAACCAACGATGGCAACATGACCATATGTCCCCCAGGCGGCGACTTTGATGGAAGCGGCGACATCAATGTTTCAGACTTGTTAATTCTTCTGCAGACATGGGGCACCTGCCAAGATGTTAATTGCCCAACGGACATGACAGGCGATGGAGTCGTCGATGTAAGTGACTTACAAGCGTTTTTGGCTGCATGGTGATCTGCTGGCCCAGTCCACAACATGCCCGTGCGATTGCTCTCACCTACAGATCTATGCCTGATCGCTACGCGCTAAAGCTGCTGCCACAACCACAACTGCTCGTCGCGTTGGGATTATTGAAGACGAAGCCGCGGCCCATGATCTCGTCCTTGAAATCGATCTCGGTACCGTTGAGATAGAGCAGACTCTTGGGGTCGCAGATGACCTCTAGTTGGAAAGACTCGCTCCCCTCGCCCTCAGCTGCCTCGATCTCGTAGTCGAATGACCAAGCCTCATCGGTCTCTCTCGCCGTCTCGGTCAAGTCAAGCAGATAGGAAAAACCAGAGCAGCCCCCGCCCTTGACACCGACGCGAAGTTTGATGATCGCCGCATCGAGGTCTTGTTGGCGAATAATGGAGGCGATCTCACGAACAGCCGTTTCGGTGATGCTGACAGTCATAGGGAGAGTCTCCGGAATGCTGAAGGACGAGTGACCCCAACTCAGGGCCGGAATCTACCATTCTAACCGGCTTGAGACAGTGCGAAAGTCCTTATTGCAGACTAGAATTATTCTAACTTACGACTTCTCTCCGCCCTATTGCCTTTGGAACCATCACCTATGACCACCGATTCCAATACAACGATTGACCAATGGGCTGATAACTCAGAGTACCGCTGGGGCTTTGAGACCAACATCGAGTCAGACACACTGCCGCCCGGACTCAATGAGAATGTGGTCCGAAGCATCTCCAAGCGAAAGAATGAGCCCGATTGGTTGCTGCAGTGGCGGCTCGAAGCCTTCGCCAAGTGGAAGAAAATGGCCGAGCCAGAGTGGGCACACTGGCCCGACCACGACTGGCGGCCAATCGACTACCAAGCCATTTCCTACTACTCGGCGCCCATACGGGACGAAGACCGCCCACAAAGCCTTGATGACGTCGACCCCAAACTTCTTGAAACGTACGAGAAACTAGGCATTCCACTTGAAGAACGCGCCGCCCTTGCGGGCGTTGCCGTTGATGCCGTGTTTGACAGCGTCTCGGTCGCCACAACCTTCCGTGACAAACTCGCCGAAGTCGGCGTAATCTTCTGCCCATTCTCGGAAGCCGTCAGCGATCACCCTGACCTGGTCAAAAAGTACCTCGGCAAAGTCGTCTCTCGCACTGACAACTTCTTTGCCGCTCTGAATGCAGCCGTGTTCACTGACGGATCGTTTGTGTACATCCCCAAGGGCGTTCGCTGCCCGATGGAGTTGAGCACCTACTTCCGTATCAATCAGATGAATACAGGCCAATTTGAGCGGACACTGATCATCGCAGACGAAGGTTCGTATGTGTCCTACCTCGAGGGCTGTACCGCCCCGCAGCGGGATGAGAACCAATTACACGCCGCCGTGGTTGAACTTATTGCACTCGAAGACGCTGAGATCAAGTATTCAACGATCCAGAATTGGTATCCGGGCGATGAAAATGGTGTCGGTGGCATTTACAACTTCGTCACCAAACGCGGATTGTGCGAAGGCGACCGAAGCCACATCTCGTGGACGCAGGTCGAGACCGGCTCGGCAATCACTTGGAAGTACCCATCATGCATCCTCAAGGGCCACGACAGCATTGGCGAGTTCTACTCGGTCGCGCTCACAAATAACTACCAGCAGGCCGACACGGGCACCAAGATGGTCCACATTGGCAAACGAACACGAAGCAATATCGTGTCGAAGGGCATCAGCGCTGGCAAGGGCCACAACACCTACCGGGGCCTCGTCAAGATTCTCCCCGGCGCCGAAGACTCACGAAATTACACACAGTGCGATTCGATGCTCATGGGCACCGAGTGCGGGGCTCACACCTTCCCGGTGATCGAGGTTGAGAATCCCACTGCCCAGGTTGAACATGAAGCTTCAACAACAAAGATCGGTGAAGACCAGATCTTCTACTGCAATCAACGTGGCATTTCGTCTGAGGACGCAGTGTCGATGATCGTCAACGGGTTCTGCCGCGAAGTCTTCGCAGAATTGCCCATGGAGTTTGCTGTCGAGGCACGAGCACTGCTCGCCGTGAGCCTCGAGGACAGCGTCGGTTGAGAAGGAACCACCAATTATGAGCCTGCTTGAAGTCAAAAATCTACACGCATCAGTCGATGGAATTGAGATCCTCAAGGGTCTCAACCTCACCATCAAACCAGGCGAAGTGCATTCGATCATGGGCCCCAACGGATCTGGCAAGAGCACCCTCTCTCGCGTGATCGCCGGCGAGGACACCTATGAGGTAACTCAGGGGAGTGTCACGCTCAAAGGCAAGGATCTCCTTGACATGGACCCGGAAGAACGAGCCCGCGAAGGCATCTTTCTTGCCTTTCAGTATCCCGTCGAAATTCCCGGCGTGAGCACAAAGTACTTCCTGCGAACTGCGGTCAACTCGATTCGCGCGCACCGAGGACTTGATGAGCTCGATGCCTATGGCTTCCTGAAACTGGTCAAGGAGAAGGCCGCGTGGGTAGAACTCGATCAATCGCTGCTCGACAGGCCAGTCAACGAAGGGTTCTCTGGCGGCGAAAAGAAACGCGCTGAGATCTTCCAGATGGCCATGCTTGAACCGACCATGGCAATTCTGGATGAAACCGACTCGGGACTCGACATCGATGCGTTGCGGATCGTCGCCGCTGGCGTCAACCAACAACGAAGTCCGGAGCGTGGCTTTCTTATCATCACCCACTACCAGCGTCTGCTTGAGTACATCGTGCCAGATGTTGTACATGTGCTACTTGACGGGCAGATCGTCCGCAGTGGCGGCAAGGAATTGGCAATGGAACTCGAAGAGAAGGGCTACAGTTGGATCGAACAAGAGGTCGCAGCGAGCGCCTGACCATGTGCACAGAAATACTCGACAATATGTGCCCTTTATCCGACGCCATCGACGGACTCGCAAAGCAGTCACTCGGCAAACACCGACTCGCCGCCTCGGCCCGCCTACATAAACTCGGATGGCCGACTAAGCGAACAGACGCCTTTCGATATTGTGATCTTCGGAAACTGGCTGAAACGCAGTGGCTTCCAGCTCCTCAAGCCGTCGTTGAAAGCAAACTGCTGAATACGCTCTCCATCGACGGGACAGGAACACAGCTTGTATTTGTCAATGGACGGTTTGACGCGGACAATAGTTCGCCTCTTCCAGAGGGCGTTCGCATTCTCGGTCCGATGCTCGGCGAGACCGAACTCGATCAGATTGCAGATTTCAGCGACGACGCCTTTGCCCAACTCGCAACCGCTATCGTCGAAGATGGCGTGCTCATCGAGATCGCAGATGGCGAAGTACTCACTGATCCAATCCATATCGTGCACGTCGCTGCCGCCGGCGCAGACCCCATCGCTTGCACGCTTCGTATCGTCATTCGTATTGGCCGCGGAAGCCGTGCCTGTATTCTCGAAACATGGGCAAGCGAAGGACAAGCACTCGTCACACCAATGACTGAAGTGGTGCTCGCCGAGAACGCGCACTGCGATCACGCCCGGTTGATCGAAGACGGGCCAGACACATTCAATATGGGTGCCATCGCATCAAAACAGGCTGCTGGCAGCACCTTTGAGTCGGTCGTCCTCGTGGTTGGAAGTGCTGTAGCCCGCACGAGGGCCTACAACTCACTGGACGGCGAAGGTGCACATGTCGCCATCCGTGGCTTTGGCATCGGTGATGATCGGCGGCATATCGATAGCCGCCTATATGTCTCCCATATGGCACCCAATTGCACCAGCCGTGAAGTCTTTAAGCACCTCCTTCCTGACAAGAGTACCGCCGCATTTACCGCGCGCATCTTCGTCAATCACGGCGCTCATGGAACCGATGCTGTGCAGACGAGTCGCAATCTTCTGCTCAGTACCGAGGCGAAGTCTTGGAGCCAGCCTCAACTTGAGATTTACGCCGATGATGTCAAGTGCACACACGCCTCGACAACTGGCGAAATTGATCCCGGGGGGCTCTTC
The DNA here is from genome assembly GCA_029268515.1 of Phycisphaerales bacterium. Taxonomy (NCBI): domain Bacteria; kingdom Pseudomonadati; phylum Planctomycetota; class Phycisphaerae; order Phycisphaerales; species Phycisphaerales bacterium. Next base: position 19,904 of record JAQWNP010000002.1, read on the forward strand.
TATCTTCGCGCTCGCGGTGTACCTGAATCAACAGCGAGGGCACTGCTGGCATGGGCCTTTGCATCCGAAGTCATCGACGAAGTTCCCTTGGTAGCACTCCGAACACATCTCGCACGTCGCATTCTGGCCCAACTACCTGGCGCAGAAATGCTTGACGAAGGCGTCGTGTCATTGTGAGTCGCCAGTCCGGAGAGATCGGCGAATCGATCAATCTGCAAGCTGTCCGCGAATCCATCCCCGCCCTTGCGCGACTCGTCCATGACAAACCGCTGGTGTATCTCGACGCCGCCGCAACGACTCCTCGGCCGCAAGCAGTCATCGATGCCGTGGCCAATTACGAATCGACCTTCCCAGCCAATGTCCATCGCGGCGTCCACACGCTCTCAGGCGAAGCAACGGCCGCCTATGAGAATGCCCGCGAACACATCGCTACCTTTCTTGGCGCAGATAGTCCTGAACTTATCTTTACTCGAGGCACGACCGAAGCAATCAATCTTGTGGCAGGCTCATGGGCCACCGCTCACCTCAAGGCTGGCGATGAAATCCTGATTTCGGTCCTTGAACACCATGCCAATATTGTGCCATGGCAAATGCTGTGTGAACGGCTGGGCACTCATCTTCGAGTCGCCGATGTCACTGATGCGGGCGACTTAACGGTCGCGGCTGTGGAATCGGCGATTACACCAAATACACGGCTCATTGCCATGACCTGCGTTTCCAATGCGATCGGGACGGTGACGCCGATTGTGGATGTTTGCGCACTGGCAAAAAGTCGAGGCATTGTATCCCTGATCGACGCCGCGCAGATGACACCGCACATGCCTGTCGACTTTCATTCACTGGGCTGCGACTTTCTCGCATTCAGTGGCCACAAAATGTATGGCCCAACCGGCATCGGTGGCCTACTCGGACGAAGCGAGATGCTTGCATCAATGCCGCCCTGGCAGGGTGGCGGCGACATGATTCGCACGGTCACACTCGAAGGCAGTACATGGAACGACGTACCGTGGAAATTTGAAGCGGGCACACCCAATATTGGCGGCACGATTGGCTTGGCCGCGGCGGTTGAGTGGCTTGACACCATTGGCTTGGACGCGATTGGCATTCGTGAGCAAGGACTCCTTGACGAGGCTGTAAAGCGGCTGCAATCAATTGATCGCTTACAGTTGGTCGGCGAGCCCACTGAGCGGGCTGGTGCAATTTCATTCATCATTGACGGCATGCACCCCGCCGATATCGGCGCCATGCTCGACCGGCACGGCATCGCCATTCGTGCCGGACACCACTGCGCTCAACCAGCCTTACATCGATTCGGCCAGACCACAACTGCTCGCATTGCGCCAGCTTTCTACAACACATCCACTGAACTTGAGACGCTCGAAACTGCCATCAGGAGGATCATCGATGTCTTCGGCTAGCCCACTCCGCGAGCACATCATCGATGCTATTCGCACCGTTCGTGACCCCGAAATTCCGGTCAACCTGTACGAGCTAGGGCTTATCTATGACATCCGGATCGATGAGCGAGGCGGAGTACACATCGACATGACCCTCACCACGCCGAATTGTCCCGTCGCGGAAGTGCTTCCCCAACAGGTTGAGCAGGCTGTCGCAGCGGTTGAAGGCGTGAGTGGCGTGGCTGTTGATGTCGTCTGGGAACCAGAGTGGAAGCCCGAGATGATGAGTGAAGCTGCCAAGCTCGACCTCGACTTCACCGGCAAATTTGACCCCCAGAAGATTGCGGGCAAAACCAATCTGACGATCGGTCGAAAACCACGCGATCGCCGCTAGTCTTCTCAGACGGTATTCTTCCATTGCTATGACTAACTTTATTCGAATTGCGTCCCTGTCGAGTCTTTCAGAAGGCCAGCTCACCAGCGCCGAAATCAATGGCGTTGCCATTGCACTGGTGAAGCTGGGCGAGACGGTGCACGCCGTCAATGACACGTGCACACACGCCGAAGCATCGTTCTGTGACGGTGGACATGTAGAGGGCGATTGCATCGTGTGCCCGCTGCACTACGGGTCATTTCGACTTGCCGATGGTGAGGCGAATGATCCTCCAGCAGACGAACCGCTCCGCGTGTACGAAGTGAAAATCGATGGAGATGATGTGCTGATCAAGGCATAGCAGTGTTCACGCTGCTACGGCACCACTCATCTACAACGAGCTTCCCTACAAAACTGCTCTCCCTCCATCACTGGCACATACCCCAGTTGTTGAGAACATTCAGCAGATCAGTGTGATTCACCCGGCGATCTATATTGGTGTCGCCGAAACATGGCGTGGGACATACTCCACTACCACAGGCTGCATCCGCATGCCAAAAACCGCCTGCAGCCATACACGCCTCATCGGTTGTCTCGACGCAGTGATTCCCCAGACAACAGGCGCCGCCGGGCTGATCACAGTCGTTGCGAATACTCACAATTGGCGCATCTGCCCACTGCACGCCGTCCTCGTGAAATCCGCACCGAATGAACTTCGGCGCTGTCCCTTCACACACAATGCCGTCAGTCTGCTCAGAAATATTGTCATGAAACCAGCAGTCCTCAAACACCGGTACACCGCTGGCAATCCAGGCAGCCGCTCCGCGATCGGCGGTATTACCGACAACCAAACACAACCGAATCGTGGGGCTTGCGTCCACGAGCAATAGTCCGCCGCCGCGGCGAAGACCATCGGCATCAAGTTGGCCAGTCCCACCTGCAATCGTCAGACCTTCAATGACGGTTGCCGGACCCTCGCCGCTTACACAGCGAATGACGCCCTCTCCGCCCATGATTGCTGTGAACTCAGCCCCGTACTTCCCGCGCAGCGTGATCGCCTTTCCGCGCATGTCAACGCCGCCACGGTGCACGCCCCTTCCAAGCACGATCGTCTCGCCGTCTGACGCAGCATCAATTGCAGCTTGCACTGACTGAAAGTCTCCTGGCACACACATCGGCTCCGCGCGCACCAATACCACAGTCGCCATGATGGCGACACTCATACTTGCGATCATGTATCACGTCCTTTCGCCGCGTGCTGTGCGGCGGATGGACTCTACGAGAGGATTGTCAGCATCTCGACCATCGCTGCCAAAACGCTACCGGTATGAACGAGGCCCGCGTATTCGTCCAGTGGCATCGATCACCCACCGCTGGCCCCGATACTCCTGCACAAGCAGGCGTCCATCAGCGGAAGGACTCAACCGCGGCATCGGCAAATCTTGGTTTGGTTTCCATAGACCATCAAGATCAGCGATCGTCTTGGGCGGGCTCCCTTGTGAAGCTGAAAACTTCTCATCTGCGGCAATCAAGGCGCGAAGTTGTGCCCGCACGACAACATCATCCGGCACCGCAAACATAGTGTTCCCAGGCTGTGATGTGGAGAATTGCACAAGACCCCAATACTCGGGACGGTGCATGTCGATGGCGTATTGTGGAGACCAAACCCAATTGTCTTCTCTCGCTCCGTCTGGCTTGACATAGCGCCCATCTACAATCTCATACGGCCACTGCACTCGGGAGAAATTCACCCACCACGTGTCCTGATTCCCTGGAGGGCATCCCACGCCAGCGGTGTCGGCCATGGATGACCATGGAATAGCAATCTCAACGGTCCAGCTATTGTCATGATCAGATGAGTCATTGATTGTGCCTGTGTGGCTCACTGCAGAACGCACGCCATCAAAGTTCCACACGATGTCGTAGTCGCCACCAGATCGATACGGGCGGTTCATGTAGAGATCCATCTCGGTACCAAGCACATTGATTTCGTACTCGTTATAGGTGTGCCGATCGCCATCTGGATCGATGAATACCTCAAAATCATTGTCGTGGTAGATGATCGAATCTCGCTCGGTCAAGGTGCCCCACAGGTGTGGTTCTTCAAGCGTGGCCGCGACGTAGAAGTACTCCGTATCCCAACACATCTTCGCGCGAGTTCGGAATTCTGGCGCGGGCTTCTGTGAACCCTCGATGTCGACAAAGTTCTGCGTCCATGGGGCTCGATGCCAGGCACGCTCATCGAGTTGCCCATCGATGACTGGCGGCGTGATGACAAAGCCAGCCACATAAGTGCGTGGATGATCAGTCGGAAGCGGCTTGGAGAGCCGCGGTCCAGTTGACTCGCAGCCACCAAAGATCGTCACGGCACCAGCGAGCAGGACAGCGAATTGGGGTGTTGTGCACAGCATATGCTTTGGATAGTACGCCCACGCGAGCGAACTATCATGGTCGGCTTCATGGACCGGCCACTCACTCAACTCAATGTTTCAATAGAGCCTCCACTGGCACCTCGCGATGAACATGCCAAAGGCGCCTTGCGTGACTCTCACGGGCGAACGATCCATGATCTCCGACTCAGCATTACTGATCGCTGCAACTTTCGTTGCCGTTATTGCATGGAGCCCGACGACCGCTTTCTGCCCAAGCAATCACTCCTTTCGATTGCCGAGTACTTGAGAGTTGTCGATGCTGCCATATCACTTGGCATTTGCAAGATTCGTATCACCGGGGGCGAGCCGACCCTGTACCCCGAGCTCGATGAACTCATCGTTCAACTGGGGAGGCGGGATCTCGATGACATTGCCATGACCACCAATGGCTGGCGTCTCGATGAGTCGAAAGCACGCCACTGGCGAGCGAGTGGACTTACTCGATTGACCTTCAGCCTCGACACACTGCGTGAAGAACGCTTTACTGACATCACTCGATCTAGTTCCTGTGTCGCAGATGTACTTCGCTCAATCGACGCAGCGCGTGAAGCTGGCTTCCCGCGACCAAAGGTAAATGTCGTCGCAATGCGGAGCGTCAACGAGGATGAGTACGCCGACTTTGCTGATCTCGCCCGCGAGCGGAACCTTGATGTCCGCTTCATTGAATTCATGCCGCTGGACTCTGGTCGATCTTGGAAACCCGAGACTGTTGTATCGGAGACGGAAATTGTGGCCGCTATTTGCATGCGGCACGCAATTGAGGTGGCCGACTCGTCGAATATCCACAGCACTTCACGCAATTATCGATTCGCCGATGGGGCACCGGGGCGAATCGGTGTCATTGCACCTGTGACACGCCCGTTCTGCGGCGCATGTAACCGGCTACGGGTGACTGCGGAAGGCGCGGTGCGGCCTTGTCTCTTTAGCAACACAGAATGGGATATTCGCCCACTACTACGCCGTGGAGCGAGTATCGACGAACTTGCCGGCTTCCTTGTTGATTCGGTGTGGACCAAGCAGGCTGGTCATGGCATCGGCGGCAGCGATTTTTCGCAGCCCCATCGAGGCATGTCTGCCATTGGCGGCTGACCGAAGCCCCCGCTGCAACCGCTGATACCATTCCCCACCAATGACACACGGCCCACGACTGGAAAATCCGTTGGTATTGATCCGATGCGGCCTCGGCGGCATTCTGATGGGACTTGCCAATCTGGTTCCAGGCATCAGCGGTGGCACCATGTTGCTCGCCGCGGGCGTGTACCGCCGATTTGTAGATGCCGTGGCACGAGTCACGACATTTCGATGGTCAATAGAAACGATTGTCACGCTGGCTGTCATCATCGCTGGTGCTGGATGTGCAATCGTGCTCGGGGCTGGGCTTATTGCAGATCTCGTCACCGAATATCGGTGGGTGATGTACAGCATCTTCCTTGGACTGACGCTCGGTGGCGTACCGCTGCTGTGGTCGCTGCTGAAGCCCGTCACACCTGCCGCTATCGCCGGTTTTGTGTGTGGGATGGGATTCATGATCTTTCTCGCAGTCGTGCAGGCATCCGGAAGTAGCGAGGGCGCAAGCGCTGGTACGTGGTGGTTGCATTTGATCGCTGGACTTGCGGCAGGTTCTGCAATGGTGCTGCCGGGGCTCTCTGGCAGTTATGTGCTGCTCATTCTTGGCGAATACCTTGTCGTACTGGCTGCAGTGCAGGGCGCAAAAGAAGCTGTGCTTGGCGATGGCGCACTGACCGAACCACTTGCAGTCCTCATCCCCGTGGGAATTGGTGCGGTGGTTGGGGTCGTTGGCGTAAGCAATGCCGTGAAGTGGCTGCTCGAACACTACAAACAAGCGACACTGGGCGTGCTCATGGGCTTGCTACTTGGTGCAGTCCTTGGACTCTGGCCATTTCGAGAACCTCGCCAGCCAGCCATTGGCGAAGTCGTTCAGGGCCAAACGGTCACGGCAGCGTCTCTTCCTGAGATCGATGTCAAGCACTGGCCCACCGAAGGCTTCACCGCCTCGGCCGGACAGTGGGCCTCGGCCATTGCATTGGTACTTGTGGGTTTCGCTTGCTCGGTCGGAATCGGCATGATTGGCGGGGACGATGAGGATGCTGACGCCTCCTCGGAGGTCGAAAAAACCACCGGCCTCGCCTAAGAGGTGTGAGGTGCCTTGGTGTGCCCCAGCCATGCACAAGATCTGCTTGCCATAGATGCTTGCCTGCCCAACAACTTCATGTATCACAGACTGGGGTAAACCCTCGTTTTTGGCATTGAAACGCTTGGTTTTGAAAAAAAGAACTGAAAGTTTGATGCCGCATCAAACAGAGGACGGGGAACCCCGTAGTTGAGGGTGAAGTGAGCATGACTGACTCACTTCTGGACTCCCCTGAAAGGACTCCATCCAACTTTGATTCTCCTCCTTGATCTCTCCTCTCTCTCCACCACCGGCCTCGCCTTTTAGGCGAGGCCGGTGGTTTTTTCGACCTCCGACCTGATGGAGTATTCACCCATTTGCCGGGGAAGCGCCCGCACACTTATCTAGATGTAAGTGACTGTTTGACAACCAGATGAATAATTCACTTGTGGAATTCCAGATTCTTGGTTCACAAAAAGCATTGACTCCCATAGTGGATGATGAGAGGCCCGCCTAGAGCCACGACGCTTCCCTGGCCAGCCAATACAGCGCGGCGACGACGTTCCATGATGCACCTAGTCCAACCGTTTCAACGAGGCCTACCGAGCAAATCGGTGGGCCTCGTTGCTTTCTCTGTTGCTTGATGGGGGCTTGAGGTGTGAAATCATTCACACATTGGGCTACGGAAGTCGCTTGCTACCAAAGGCTTTGTTGAACCTCCGAATGTGCAGTTGCTGAACCATTCTGGACGAATACCAACACGGCGTCATCTCAAACTGATCGCCGATTTCTAGAACGAGACTCAGCATTACACACACAAACCCCATGGACACTCCACCAGCCAATTCCACACATGCCGCATTGGTTGGGCAGGCTGTCAAGGCCGCTGATGCCGTCATTTGCTCTGTCGACCGTGCATTGCAACCCGAAACCGAGCTGCCGATTATGACGAGTTGCAGTGGCCTCTCCAGGCTCCGAACAAGTGATTCCTAGCAGCGGGTAGCACCCACCTTAGAATTGAACCCGCTACCGTGCCACACCATGGCACCCACACTTCGCATTCGTCGGCTCTCGCCGCTTGCACATATCCCTGAGTATCAATCTCACAACGCTGCAGGGCTTGACTTGCATGCCGCGATTGATTCGCCCATCACCATCGAGCCCGGTGATACGCACATGATTCCAATTGGCATCGCGATCGCCCTACCCGCGGGGCATGAGGGCCAGGTACGCCCTCGATCAGGGCTTGGGAGCAAGCATGGCATCACACTGCCCAACTCCCCTGGCACAATCGATGAGGACTATCGCGGCGAAGTCTCGGTGCCGCTGATCAACTTGGGGAAAGTCGCGTTCACAGTCGAGCCTGCCATGCGAATCGCGCAGATGATTGTCGCGCCTGTCACGCACTGCGAGATTCAAGAAGTCGACTCACTTGACGAAACCTCTCGAGGATCTGGTGGATTTGGGTCGACCGGCACCGAGGTCTAGCCAAGGGCAAGATCAGATAGCCCACGCAGCCCGATCGGCTCGCGAGCAAAGAAAGGCTCGGCCGCCGCAACACCAATCCTGCTGCCAAAGTAAGCGCCTGCATGCTCAACCCACTCCACAACCCGCCGATTTTTCTCAGGCATCACAAATTGCGTCTCATAGGCGACGATTGCATCACGCTTGCGAGATTCATATCCCGTGATGTCCAATAAGAAAGACGGCGATGGAATGATCCGCAGGTGCGTGCAGTAATAGTGGAATAGCCAGCGCGGATAGACGGGTTCGCCGGGCAAGTCAATCTTGGTCAACTTCGCATCAAATCGTGCGTCCTCGACAATGCGGGTCACAGCTCGATGATCAGGATGGGCGTCCTCAAAGTACGGCACAAAGAGTATGTCAGCCTGATGTTGACGAATGATGCCAGCAACCGCATGCCTTGCTTCAATCGTGTGCTCGACGTAGCGATTCTTCAGTCCAACCTCCACACGAGTGACACCAAGAATCTCTGCTGCTCGGCTCGCTTCGACTGCCCGAGTCTCCGCGTCACCATGCGGCGTGGGTTCGCCATCAGTCATGTCAACAAGGACAACCTCGTGACCTTGGTCAGCAAGTTTGGCGATCGTGCCGCCCATACCAAGTTCTTGATCATCAGGGTGCGGACCGAAGACGAGAATGCGTGCCATGGTGGGTAATCATAACTCGATAGGCTTGTAGTGGGATTTGATCATTCAAGATCGAGGCAGGCCAGTACCTGCCCAGCAATGAACTCAACCTCTTTGCATGCATCCCGCCACCTCGGCATGGACCGAGTGATTGCATAAAAACGTCGAGCTTCCATGGCCATAAGCAACCGCCCAACTTCATCAACACATCCATCAGGCGGCATCCAAAGCAGGCGATCAGCAGAATCTTTCGGCCAGTTGATGCCCGCAAGCGCAGCAGTCAGTTTTGGCTGCACACCATGCCTCTCTGCAATGTGGGCCAACGCAGCATGCGTTGCGGCGTTGTCTTGATCATCTCTGATCTGCATGGCTGCATCAAGTAATTGCCGCCGAAGCGGCTGGCCGGCAGCGTCCCATACGCTGATTGTGGCACATGCTGTAAACACCGCCCGCTCCGCCGCGACTTTCTGCAGCCCGACCATCACAGCAAAGGCTCCGGGATGCTGCCACGGATCTCCTGCCGCACACAACCAGTGTGACTGCGACTCCAATCGAGCAAGCGAACGATTAAGCCGCTCATCGAGTACTTCGACAGCCCCTCGAAGTTGTATCGTGCTCTCCCATGCAGGAATCGCTAACGAACTTGCGGCAATATGCACATGCGCAATGACTGCATCCCTACCCGCACGAGCATCCTCTTCAGCAAACATCGTTCGCATGGCGGATTCGATACTGCGGCGAATGTGTGGCCCGACCCCCGCAGCCAGAATAGCCTCCTGTGACTCCTTGGCTGCCCGCTGCGCTGTGTTTGGGCCGTGAATCCGCGCAGCTGATGAGAGCGTCTCCCTCGCCGACCAGTTTGGACCGAATGGCCCCGAGGCCATCGCCACCATCAACGCCTCACGCTCACCTACATCGACTGCCTCCATCCACGAATCCATGTAAGGGAGTGCTCGTGACCAAAGAGCGATTTGTGCATGCACAAAGTGGTTGTGCTGTTCGGTGGCTCGGAGCAATGTTTCAGCGAGCACTGTACGGAGCAATGCCTTTGCTGACGCCGCTGGATGTTGCATGAGGTCTCGCCGACCATACTTTGCCGCTTGAGCATTCAGCTGGCGATGCAGAGAAGCTGCCCATACAGGTTCGATTTCACGAAATATCATCACGTCGCTTCTGCAATTGACGCTGCCGCCCGCTTCCAGGCTCACCGTAGCGAATCCACTGCAGCGAAAGACCCTCGGGGGGCATCGTCACACCCGCCGCTGATCGTTCACCCGCTACGAGTGCTGTTTGAATCGAGTCTAAGGTTCTTCTGCCCGCGCCGGCCTCAACCAATGTGCCAGCAATGATCCGAACCATATTCCACAGAAATCCTCCACCCGATACGGTAATACTCGCCACTTGCGAAGCAGGCAATTCGACATCACATGTGTGAACCGTGCGCACCGTTGATTCACGGCCGTGATTGAGTCGAGTAAAGCTTGAAAAGTCATGCTGCCCAATAAGCAAGGCAGCGGCTGCATTCATCGCGTCGACATCGAGGTCCCATGGCACCCATGCAAGATGGTGCCGATCGAAGAGCGGTCGTTGGTGTGCCTCCCGCCGACCGAATGCCACGCGGTACTGATAAGACTTGTCCTGCACATCACCGATGACATTGAATGCACTAGAGACTTCTTCTGCATCAAGCACACGAATATCATCTGGCAATCGAGACGAAACTGCTGGCGCAAACCGATCTACATCCATCTCGCTCTTCGTATCAAATGCTGCGACTTGACCGATGGCATGCACGCCAGAATCCGTTCGAGACGCGCCGTGCACTGAGACCTCTTCGCGAACAACATGGCGAACGGCCTGCTCCAACACTCCCTGCGCAGTACGAAGCGGTGGTTCATCTGGCGGATGCTGCTTCTGCCAACCTCGAAAGTTGGTCCCGTCATAGGCGACCGTCAACTTGATGCGGCGCTGGGCCACGCTCAGTGTCCGAAGAGGTTTCCAGCCGCGAACATTCGCTCGGACTCGAAATACCCAAGGGCTGCGTCCACATCGGGAAAGATCTTCGTCGCCGTCTCGGTAATGAACGGTGATGGTGGCTTGGCTGGCTTCCACACAACGTACACCTCTTTGGTGTGCTCCCACGCGTGCTGCAACTCTCGTTCAACGCCGCTGGAGAGGCCCGGAATGCCGCCCGGCAATTCAGGGACAAGCGAAACGATCATGTCGCTCTGATCAATCAACTTAAAGTCCCGCATATAAATCTGCCCGTCGACATCGCCCGCAATATCGAGCACTTCGCGAACACTGACACGAAGGTCTGCACCCTTACGCCCACCGAAGGCATGAGGCGCAACATCAATCCAATCCTGTCCCTTTTTTGCTGCTTCGATAGCGCGATCCAAAAGAAGCTTCTCATCAACATCCGCTGGATCGAACGTAATGAAGTGCTCGGCCAATGCGTCGCGAAAGCGCCCGATTTCATCGAGCACATCAGGCATGTCCATAACGTGGCTCATGGGAAATGACGGATACACACGTTTCATGTCGGGTCGGGTAACCAATCGAAGACATGTTTCCACAGTGTCCTGCTGGCGACCGCGGCTGAGGATATAGAACTGATTCGCACATCCCATTGCACTTGCGAGCAACTCGGTTGCGAGAATCTCCTCCTCACGCCATACCATGCAATCCTTAAGTGTTGCATCGATGTCGTGTTCGGCATGCAAGCGATGATGCACGACTTCAATATTGTCGAGCAAACAAATGAACATGTCTGCCTTGAGTTTTTCCATCTGGTCAAAGTCGAAGGCGCTAAACAAACCGTGCCGCCACCTGAATGTTGCGTGCGTGTTGACCATGATGTCGGGGAAGTTGCTCGGCGGCGAAGTCTCAGCGATGATGTCCTTGAACGCCGCGCGGCGAAGGGACGCCAATCGGCTTAGTGGTAAGTCGAGAATACGACCGGAACGAACGTCTGGCCCTTCCTGATACATCAGGTCGCCGACGTTATACAACTCAATGCGTGTGCCCTGGCTTCCGCCGAGATCGCGCACAGCGTTCAGATATGGTTTCTTGTCGATGCCGATTTGACCGGTGATGACTGCTCGCATGGGCATAGGATAACGCCCATGAACGGGTTGCTGGAAAATTCGGCCTTCCCCGGGACTTGTTCAGTGGCTGCTCGAATTTGGTGGGTGGCGATACCGCCGCAGCCATGATGCCCTCGCCCGCGGCGGCACCATACCCCCCTTGCGGGACTTTGCGAAGACAATGACGACTGCCGACACCACCACAGCAAGCACGAGCCCAGCGATGATCCACTGAATCGTCCCAAAGGCACTTCGTGAAGCCAATCCATAGCCCACCAAGATGCCTGCACCCAGTTGCATTGGTGCGGTCACAAGCACGCACAGCCACGTTGCAATCGCAAATCTCCAGAACCGAAGATGCATCAACCCTGCAACCGTGATGGCCGGTGTCCGACTGCCTGGTATGAATCTTGCGGCGACAATGAACCACACACCACGCAGATCAATTTGATGTTTGGCCTGAAGCAGTCGCTTGGGATGCAACATTCGCCGGATAAATCTTCGATGCAGCAGTCGCGTACCAAACAGGCTGCACCATGTGAACCACAACACATCGGCAGTCCCCACGCCGACAATAGCGGCAATGAGCGTTGGCACCCATACTTCGGTCCCCAACATCTGCTCACCAATCAAAACCCCCGCAGGAATAATGACGATGTCTTCACCGATGGGAATCCCGATGGAACTTGCAAGCAGCAAACCCAGCACAACCCATGGAAGGTAGTCGGCGTACTGGGAGATGAATTCGGTCATGCGTGCGCTCTTGTCCGTTCTAATGGGGGCTTGCAGGCCTCGCGGAGCCAACGCATCTGAGCCCTCGGGCGATGCTGATGGTGTTTCTTTTTTCGTTGACGAGCCCACCAAATTATCATCAGCAACGCCAAGATACCCACTCCAATGAGCACCGCGTCCACGATGTGCCGATCATGGGTCGACTCAGTAATGCCCTTGGCAATCAACCAGCCCACGCCAAGTTGCCAGGCCACACTCTTAGCCGCTCCAATGCACTCACCTAGCATGAACTTCCGGATTGGCATATGCGCGAGTCCGGCGGCAGTGATAACTGGTGTTCGAGCGGCAGGCAGAATACGTCCCATGATGACGACGCCTGCCCCCCACTTATCAAGCAGGTGTTTGATCTCGAGCAGCCGACGGGGGTGAAACATCCGTCTAAAGAAGCGAATCGCAAGTAGGCGATGGGCAAACCGACGGACAAGCAGCATCCAGATGAGGTCTGCAAGCACCACTCCAGCCCATGCCGCTGCAATTGTCGGCCAGAGCGGTAGAACGCCCCGCTCGATGAGGAACCCAGCAGGAATAATGAGGATCTCTTCGCTGATAGGAATACCAACACCAGCAAGCATGATCACGCCAAAGAGCAACCACGGTCCTTCATCGACGAGCGAGTCCTCAACCTTCTGCTCCACCTTGCCTTTCAGAGAGCGGGGATCGTCGACCAGATTGCCCTCGCTGGAAGCGGCAACCGCAGAACCCAGCGTCACCAGTAGCAATATCAATACCCATCGCCTCATAGAGTGAAGGCTACACGGAGGAGACGACGCATGTCCGCCTACAGTATGACTGACGAACCTGGCTCGACGCGATCAGGCAAAGCCGTAGCCGACAAATGGACAGCTGACATCGCCGTCAAAGGCGAGATCTCGATGATCGCATCAACATGACCGTCATTGCGGCGTGGCACGACAACTCCAGCCGCTTCGAGCCAACTTCCGTATAGATCCGACTGCAACTGACGACTGGACTCGGCCGAATCGGTGCCGTCAGCGTTCTTGATTGGAGCGAATTCTGCGGTGCGGTCAACCTCGAGAATCGCCGGCTGCTTCGCCACCGGCATCGCGTCGAATACAAAACGCTCAAGTTTGACTGCGTTGGGCTCACTCGGGGTGATGCGTTTGCCTGTTTCTGGATCAATGCACGGCACCTTCTTGTCGGCTCGGTGCCAAGGCAGCGATTCTTCCCCAGCCATCGCCACGCGACGTGCAAAATCGGTGCTGATGATGTGCATAGCCAAGTTGCCAGCGGAAAACTTAAGCCGGCCATCCTCATCAGTTTCCGTCGCCTGCGCCTCGGTCATGTCAGAATATTCAACAACCCCTGGCACGCCACCCCGAATCGCAAACACACCCACCTTCTCGTCAGGACTCGATTTAAACACCATCTTGCTCGTAAATTCACCAGATGAGTAATTGGTGTCTGCATGTAAGCCCAAGAAGACGGGGTCCAGAACAGGCGCAATCGGATTGTCGACCTGGTGGTAACTGATCATGTCGATGCCGCGACCCTCCATCTGGTCAAGTGCGCCGCACCGCAGCAGTGCGCCGTACGAGCCGCCATGACCGTCCGGACTCATCGCCAGTGATGTTGGTGAGTCCATCAGCACACAACCGGTGTTGGCGTCAAACGCGGGCATCATGCCTTGAGGAAACATCATGATTTGCCTTCGGTCGAGTCCAAAACAGCGGTTGTCCAAAAAGAAACTTCGCGTCGCAGCGTCATTGACCTCACTGGTCATGATGAACCAGCGGATGCGGCATTCCCATCGCTTTTCTGCCGCCAATATCTGTTCAGCGAACAACCGAAAGAGCGGCTTGCCCATGACCGGGCTTGCGGGGAAAGTGCCCTTGGGGCCGTTCCATCCCAGACGTGTGCCTTGGCCACCGGCAACCGTAAAGACTGCCACTCGGCCGGCTGAGAGCATCGCTTCGCCTCGCTGTCGCAGTTGATCCGCATCCAGCAAGGTGACCGCACCCCCTGCAGAAGCAGGATTCGTGCTTACACATGCGGCTGGGTGCAAATCGCCTGAGGCAGCGACTGGCCGGCGACGCACGTAGCGATCGACAAGCGAGGGAATTGCATCCCAGTCAACTTTCGCAAGACAATCGCCAATGATTGGCTGAGATTTCATCGCCAGAGCGAGATGAGATTGCCCGCACGCATCCAACCGAGCACACAGTGATGCGGTCGCTTCCATCGGGATCAGCCATCCTCCGGCAAAGCCGGCGATGTCCAACCTGACGCGAGATGCCGAACAATCTTCCCCGTCTCGAGATAGATGACCTGCTCGCATATATTGGTGCAGTGATCGGCAATATGCTCGACCTCTCGCACGACGGTCAGTAACTGCATGGCTGCGCCAACAGACACGACCCCATTCGCAAGAGCGGTTTGTGCACGCGATACAAGTTCATCCTTGAATGCATCGACGGTGTCATCAAAGCCAAGCACTCGCTGCGCAAGCGCCGTGTCACGTGACCGTAAGACCTCGACAGCGTCTCGCACCATGCCCACCACGCTATTTGCCATAACTTGCAGTGTGTCGGGCACCTCAGTGGACTTTCTCTGCTCAACGGCTTCGGCGATGTTGACTGCACAGTCGGCAATCCGCTCCAACTCATTGTTGACTTTGACGATAGTCAGAATCGAGCGCTGATCGAACATCTCACTGGGGCGGTGCCCCATTAAGTTGATGCACGCCCGTTCAATCTGCACATCGACATGGTCAACCATGACATCTTCTCGGATGGCCTTTGCTGCGGCTGCGGCATCATTTTGGAAGTAGGACTCGACCGCGAGAAGTGACAGGTCGGTCACGCGACGCCCCTGCGAAAGCAGGTCGTCGAGAACGTATTCGAGGCTCTTGTGAAAGTCGTCCATGCCACGTCCGTATGCGAAACTGGAGTATAGATCGGCAACGGGGCCTGCGCCTTCCGTAGGAGGGGTACCATTGCTGAATCCATGCCGATACTCAGTGTCAATATTGATCATGTCGCAACCGTTCGCCAAGCAAGACGAACGATCGAGCCAGACCCAATTGCGGCAGCTGCTGAGGCTGAACTCGGCGGCGCTGGCGGAATCACGGTGCACCTGCGTGAGGATCGACGCCATATCCAGGATGCCGATGTGCGGCGACTCCGTGAGGCCGTGGGCGTACCCCTGAACTTTGAGATGGCCGCCACAAATGAGATGTTGAGGATCGCCCTCTCGGTTATGCCCCAATCGGCCATGCTCGTTCCTGAGGGCCGACAAGAGATTACGACCGAGGGCGGGCTCGATGTCGCTGGCCAGAAGGATGCCCTTCGCCGCGTGATCGAACAATTTGCAGCTGCAACGATTCCTGTGAGTGCCTTCATCGATGCCGATGAGAGCCAAATCGCCGCAGCCGCAGACTGCGGATTTACAGTATGTGAGGTCCACACAGGCCCATGGGCAGAGGCTGCACAGCAGTATGGGCAGGAGAGCGACCAGGCCACAGTCGAGCTTGATCGCGTCGCTCAAGCTGGGCAGCTCATCGTGCAAACTGGCATGCGGTTTAATGCTGGCCACGCACTGAATTACGACAATATCCAACCCATCGCCGGGCTCCCACAGCTTTGCGAACTTCATATTGGCCATGCGATCGTGTCGCGGGCAATCTTTACGGGAATGAAGCAGGCCGTCCAGGAGATGGTCGAGTTGATCGAGGCATCCACCCCATGAGCACCAACCTCTCCGACGGATCTCTTCCATACCGCATCGCTGTGCTCTGCTACCTCCGCGATGCCGAGGGGCGCCTGCTGATGCTGCATCGAGCCAAAGCCCCCAACTGTGGGATGTACTCGCCTATTGGTGGGAAACTGGAACCGTCAACTGGCGAGAGTCCGCACTGCTGCGCGTTGCGGGAAACCGAGGAAGAAGCTGGCATCAGCCTGGGCTATGACGAAATACGGCTGATGGGCATGGTGTCTGAGACCGCGTATGAGGGCGAGTGCCACTGGTTGCTCTTCCTGTTCGAAGTTACCAGGACCATTGGGCATGATGAAATTGCCGCGTACGAAATGAACGAGGGCACACTGAAGTGGCTCGATCGCGATGCGATCGAGGACTTACCCCTGCCCGAGACCGACCGCACCATCATCTGGCCGCTGGTAGCGGAACATGCCGGCGGGTACTTCGCATGCCATATCGATTGCCGGACCACACCACTCTCGTGGACGGTGCAGGAGTCGTGGAAAGCCTCAAGCACCTGTGCGAGTGAGTCCTGAACAATCCGAAGCGCGAGGCAGGGCCCTACCTCTCCAACATCCCTGATGAGCTCTGCAGTACGCGCTGGCCATGTCGCACAAAAACCCTAGCGATCCATCGCCGAACTGGGCTAGAGATGCGCCACTTCTCGCACGCGATCCACAAGCGCAGCGGCGGAGGCCTCATCGGAAGCCTCGATGATGATGCGTGCGATGGGCTCGGTATTGCTTGGCCGGACATGGGCCCAGCCCTCAAGGAAGTCGATGCGGACACCATCACAGTCGTCGATACGGGCATCAGGAAACCCGCTCCGCAGTCGCTCCAGTGCGGGCGCCAAAGTGTCACGGGATGCCAACGGCAACTTTTGTTTAACAATGACGTACTTCGGCAGATCTGCAACGAGTTCCGAGAGTGATTTATTCTCGCGGCGCATGAGATCCAGCACCAAGGCCATACCGGAGAGACTGTCTCGCACATAGGTGATATGCGGCAAAATAACTCCACCATTACCCTCGCCGCCAATGGTTGCGTTGTGCTTACGCATCACCGCTGCCACATTGGCTTCACCAACAGCGCTGCGATAGACGCAGCCGCCAAACCTCGCTGCAAGATCATCGATCATGCGACTCGTTGAAAGGTTCGTCACAAGCGTCGCGGATGGATTCTCGAGCAGCACCCGCCAAGCAGCGAGTACAAGCGTGTACTCCTCGCCGATGTATTGGCCTTGTTCGTCAATCAATGCGAGACGATCTGCGTCAGGGTCCTGCGCAAAACCGATGTCCGCGCCGGCGGCACGAACAGCCTCACAAAGTCCGGTGAGATTCTCAGCCGTTGGTTCCGGCGTGTGTTGAAAGTCACCGTCTGCCTGCTCGCCAAGATGTATCAGATCACAGCCCAGATGTCCCAATACGGCCGAACCACCTGCAACACCTGCGCCGTGTACCGAGTCGAGCACCACGCGAAAGCCCCGCTCACGCAGTGGCATGGGGTCAATCGAACCAAGCACTTTGGAAACATGGGTGTCGGTCGCCCTCGCGTCAATCTCAATATCGCCAGGAGTTTGAGCAGCCTCCACTTGATGATCGCTACGAAACACCTTGATAACCTCCGCCGCAAGGTCGGGGGATGGCGCCGTGCCGAATTCATCAAGCAACTTGAGCCCGTTCCACTGAGCCGGGTTATGAGAGGCCGTAATGACGACACCGCCTTGAGCTTGCCTTGCGCCAATCATCACGCCAACAGTGGGTGTCGCCACGACGCCAAGATCGATGACGTTGCATCCAGCACCAGTAAGACCAGCAGCAGCGGCAGTTGCAAATAACTCGCCCGAGGGTCGAGTGTCTCTGCCAAGACACACCGTCGGCCGAGAAGCTGAATCGGCGGCAAGCCGTGCACCCCAACATGCAGCGAATCGCCTGACAACCTGTTCGGTCATGGTCTTGCCAACAATGCCACGTGCGCCCGACACACCGAGCATAAGAGGGGCATCACTCATATCGTCAATTCCTGCGTCACGGCGGCCTCACAACCTGGAGCCTCGGTAATCGCCAACCGAAGTCGGCGAATACCCGGTGGAAGATCGCCAGCCACAGTGCTCGCGAGATAGAGGGCGACATTTTCAGCGGTTGGATTGATGCCCGTCAGCACTGCTACATCATTGAGATTGGAATCTCGCAGCGGCGCGATCGCATTGTCCAGCAATCGCTCCAATAAATGGAAATCGCACAAAAGTCCATCGTCATCCAGTTGATCGCCCTCAACCGTCACCCGCACCCGCCAATCATGGCCGTGCAGGGCTTCTCGCTCGCCACCAAGAACGATGGCGTGCGCGGCAGAAAACGTGCGCTCGATCCGTAAGCTGAACATGCAGGGCAAGGTAACGGAAGCCTTGTACGCTGACTACTCGCTCCAAGCCACACGGCGAGGCATGGCCGAGCCGACAAATCGCATCTCTGGCACCTCCGTCAGATCGATGTCCGTACTCGTGACGCCCTCGCCATGGACGACGAGGTCGATGGTGGCGTGGGTCAGCCAGCGGCCTTCTCGAAACCGCAGTCGGAATGGAGAAATTGCAACGCCAGCGCCATCGACCAATTGTGTGACATTCTCAAGCATCGGCCAACTGTCGCTGCCTTGTTCCCAGTACACGGTTTCGGTCAGATCGTCCCACCGAATAGTTGTCCAAGTACCGTCCGCCACTTGAATCGACAACTCATCGGACTCAACAATGACATCAGCTGGCGATGCTGGGGTAGGACCAAAATCAACACCACCTCGAATCATCATCTGTACACGATCGATGATCAAGCGGCCTGAGACATTGGTAGATACACGCTCTGCTGATCGACGATACGACTCGAAGCTTGCGCGCAGCGCAAACATGGTTGCGGTGAGCAGAATGACAGAGATGGTCAATGCAACCAGCACTTCAACCAGTGAAAATGCTCTTCGGCGAGATTGCTTCACCATGAGCCCCCTTCGTACCAGGTTGTCGACTGCGGAGTCGCCAAGAGAGGCCAAGGAATGCCGTCGGGCAGTTTCGCCTCGGGGTCATAACGAAGTGTGATTCGGCCGAATCCACCAAACCCAGGATCTTCTGTATCAACACCTTCTTGGTCGCCATCATCCTCACCGAAATATCCAAGTGTTGTGTTGAATGCGTCGGGCGTACCGCCGTAGAACAACGGCCCTTCAGTTTCGGTTGGACGGAAGGTCGTCATCAGTGTGCCATGTACATCAGCAGAACCACGAATGTCAATCAGGCCCGTCACAATGGTGCCCGTCAGTTTCACAGTTGTGCTCGTATCGCTTTCGAAGTTACCGACATCAACCGACCAGCCCGGCAATAGCATGCTTGTTCGAGCCATTTCTTGGCGATCAGACTCGGGCATGGCCAAGAGCACCGCCTGCAAGGCCGTCGCGTCGGACTCGGCCAACAGATCAGCATCATTCGGGTCGATGTAGAAACGCGTGTTGCCGGTGAGTTGCACCTTGTTCCGCCAGTGCGTGTATTCCAGCGGTCGATCCCCACCGAGTGTGCCAAGGAATGTGCACCCATCGAAGCGAAGATTGTTCGAAACCGCGCTGGTATCGGTGTACTCAATCGCTCCTGAAGTGGCCGTGATGTCAGGGAAGCGAAGTTGCGGCACACTGCCCGGGCCCATCTCGCGGGCACCAGCGTAATTCCAATTGATATCAGTACAGGCCTCGGTGGTTTCGATCCACGTTACACCCACGAACGAGCAGTCCACAAACAAAGCATTGGTGCCCATCGGAATGGCCATATCACCGAAGGTCATATTGCGGTACACAGGCCGGTCGAACAAGTCATAGGCGCCAGCCGAGCCCCAGGGCACCCCTTCAGGGCTCGTTGTCTCACCACTCCATCCGCCATTGGCTGTGACCTGCGATGCGAAAGATGCACCAAGGCCTGCCTTTGTTTCATACCACGTCGTTGAGTTCAAGAACATGTCGCTGGTCAGAGAAAGGAGCCATGGGTCGCCAACGGAGAAACTGGCTGAGGCAGTCGAACCACTCGGCCGAACAACACCTTCGACTCGTGACTGCCAAGATGCTCCTCGGGCCGTCTCCCATGAAGCGGCATCAACGGCGAAGTTCAAGTGACCGCGAACCTTGGCGTATCGGTCGCGTCCATCCAATATGCCATCGTTATAGCCAAGGGCCGTATCCATTGCGTTGATGAGGCCGTCGTCATTGCGGTCAGGAGCGGTCTCGTCGAGCAGCGCAGCAAGATCATCGTCCGCGTCAAACTCGTCGGCGAGCACACCCCATCCGGCAGCCTGAGCTGCAGATGGATCGAAGACGACCATGTCGTCATCGTCGGCATCAAAGACTCCGAGAAAGAGATCAAAGTCATCAACATATTGATCCGAATCGTGGTCTTGTAAGTCGGGGTTGCCCGAAAGCGCTATCCCCTCGGTGGCATGACCGGGCCGCAAGCGACCATCACCATCAACATCATCACTCGCCACCATGGCGTGCAATGCATCAAGTAGTGGATCGAGTGTTACTGGGTCCAGATCGTAGAAATCGCTGCGTAGAACCAATGGGTCACCATTGTCCGGGGTCAACTCACCCGCTTCCGTTCCATAAAGCACGCCGATCGGACCCTCGACTAACACGTTCTTACCAATCATGATGCGGCTCTGCCCGAGTAGCGCATATTCGATTCGCTTCTCAAGCAGAAAGTCCATCTGCACGAGCCGCTGTATGTCGCCAACCATCCCACGGCTTGTGACCCGCACGCCACTGCCGTCTGCGAGCATTTCGTATCGAAGTTGGTACCACGGCGGGTTGGATCCGTCATGCAGGGGAATGCCCTGCGACGTGACGATGTTGTTGGCCTCATCCAACACCGCGTCGACAGAGGCACCGGCCTCATCGAACACTACGTTGTGGTCATCATGCCATAGGTGCGCGTCATACACGGCATACATCAAGCCAGTTCCGCTGGTGACCAATGGCGTGTACCCGGAAGCCGGCTGCACATCAACAGTGCCGTCTGCGCCAACCCATGTACCAGTCCACAAGCGATCGCCAAAGCCGCCCTCTAAGTCGCCCGCCTCGACAATGAAACGGGAGCACTCACGGCGTAGACGCCACATGGCAGCCTTGAGCCCGCTCTCCGCAGCGCTCAAACTTCTCGAGACATGAATGGCCGACTCAGCACTGCGCACATTGCCTTCAGACACGATCGCCATGACCGAGGTTAATGAGGCAACAATTGCCAAGAAGATCATGGCAAGGACGGAGGACACGCCTCGACGAAATGCATTGTTGCTATTCATTGCATATGCACCCATGTCACAGTTGTCACCAAATCACCAGGATCAATTGCTGATTCCTGCCAATACACGTCGACGGTGACGCGTACAGCCTCGGCTGTGCCATCTGGCAGAACGATCGCTAAATTGGTTGGATCGACTGACTGCACCGCGACGACTTGCCTCCAACCGTCCATCGCCGGAATGACAGAACCCGAAGAATCAATCGGACCGTCTCCCCCGTATCCGGACACATCAAGACCATCAAAGTCGTCCATATCATCCCAGTCAAAGATCATTCCTTCTCCAACTTCAGTGCCCCATGTTGCTGTGCCCGTCACCGGGTCAGATACAGCAAGCACCATGCTTCGCTCACGAATCTCAGCACCAAGGCGGGCGGCCTGCGATGCTCGCTCGCCCCATTGATTCTGATGCACAAATGCCTCATGAGCGGCAACCATTGCCAGCATCGACGTCGCCACGATGATGATCGCAAGCCCCGTCTCCACCAACGTGAAGCCGCGACGCCCTGACGATCTGTACGAGCATTGATGCATCAGCCAGACACCACTGAACTCATTTTGAAGATCGGCAGGATGATCGCCATTGCGATGAACCCAACCATGCCGCCCATGACCACAATCAGGACCGGCTCAATCATGCTGGTCATCGTCTTGATTGCATCGCGTAGAACGCGTTGGTAGAAGTCGGCAACCTCTTCAAGTACTTCACCAAGGCGGCCAGACTCTTCGCCTGCAGAAACCATCTGCACAACCGAACCTGGAAGTAGATTTGACTGTTCGAGTTCATCGTTAAGTTTTCGACCTTCTCGTACCGAAGATTGCACACGCCTCCACAGATCGCTATACAGGCGATTGCCGGAGATGTCTGCTGTCACGCCAACGGCATCAAGTACCGGCACACCAGCATTGAGCAGTTCTCCCATCGTTTGCAACGATCGGCTGACATAGAGCGCACGGAACATGCCACGAAAGAGCGGCACCGTCAGTTTGAGGCGATCAAAGAAGAGTTGCCCGGGATTCGTACGCAGCAACAACAGAAATCCGATGATGACTGCCACTGCAGCGACGACCAGAAGTTGCCAATTCAAAACCATCCAAGCGGACAAGCTCAACAGTACTTTCGTCGGGCCAGGAAGAATCTCTTCTTTGCCCGCAAACACTCCTGCAAAGCGTGGCAACACGAAAGTCAGCAAAAAAACCGTCACGCCGATAGCCATCATGGCGATGATGCCTGGGTAGATACTCGCACCCACAACCATCTTGCGGGTTTCAAGTTGCTGCTGCATGAACAAAGCAATTCGATCAAGCATCTTTGCGAAGGAGCCTGACATCTCGGATGCTTTGACCATATTGACGTACAAAGGATTGAATAGACGAGGGTGCCTTGCAATAGCCTCGGAGAATGATTTGCCGGACTCGACATCTGCCCGCACAGTCTGAATGATGCGACGGAACTTGGTGTTCTTCGTTTGTTCAGCAATTCCGTCCAACGCAAGACGTAAGTTGATACCCGCTCGCACCATCACAGCAAGTTGCACCGTGAAATCGAGCACTTCCTTCTGAGAAGGCCCGGTGCCTGCATTTAATACTTCAACAATCCGTTTCCATTCGATGCGGTGCTCTGTGATCGGGATCAACTTGAGCACATGATGCCCCTGCCGCCGAAGTGTCATCGCCGCAACGCCTGCCGTGTCCGCGCTCATGCGGCCCGATTCGGTGCTTCCCGATGATGTACGAACTTCCCACTGGTAATTGGGCATGCGTGATCAGGCAGCGATTGCCTGCTCCATAGCATCTGGATACGTCGCTCGGGACACTGCGTCTTCTCGCGAGATAAATCCGTTGAAATACAACTCGGCGATCGAACCGTCGAGGGTGATCATGCCGAGTCCACGACTCGTCTCGATGACATTTGGAATCTCGAACGTGCGGTTCTCTCGAATGAGATTGCGTACCGCAGACGTACACAGCAGAATCTCGACTGCTGGCACCATGCCATCGCAGTCACACCGAGGAAAGAGCGACTGCGACAGAACAGCCTGCAAGGTATCGCCGAGCATTGACCGAATTTGATTCTGTTGATTGGCCGGATACATATCGATAATTCGCTCGACCGTCTGAGCGGCGCTCACCGTATGAAGCGTTGAGAGCACAAGGTGGCCTGTCTCCGCAGCACTCATCGCAAGAGCTGTTGTTTCGAGATCACGCATTTCACCCACGAGGATGATGTCGGGGTCTTGCCGAAGTGCGTGCTTGAGACCTGAAGCAAAGTCAGGGAGATCCTCACCAAGCTCACGCTGCTCGATGAGACACTGCCGAGATTCAAAGGTGTATTCAATGGGGTCTTCAAGCGTGATGATGTGCTTGCGCTCGCGGGCATTAATCGCCTGAATGATCGAAGCCAGCGTGGTCGACTTTCCCGACCCAGTATCGCCGGTGACCAACACGAGGCCACGAGGGAGTAAAGCAAACTTCTGGACGACCTGCGGCAAGTTCAGTGACTCGAGCGGTGGCACCGTCTCCCGAATGGAACGCATGGCCATCGCCATCCCTGTCCGCTGATGATGGATATTTACGCGAAACCGGCCCAGACCCTCTACGGCGTAGGACAGATCGATGTCCTTCTGAACAGCAAACCGGTCTTGCTGGATGTCATTGGTGATGCCTCTGGCAAATGCTTCAACACATGCCGCGCTGAGCATCGGCAAGTCCATGCCCTGCATGACCGTGTCAACCCGCACCATCGGAATATGGCCCGCGACAAGGTGGATATCGCTGGCCCCAAGGGCATCGGCAGCGTGCAGAATCTCGTCAAGTTGCATGCAATGGCTCCAAGTCCAGAGGTGGACATATTCGGGATCGACTCGTTTGGATTGCCGCCTGAGTGGATTCGCCACAAGTCAGTCCCAAAGAATGATGCAGTGCGGACTGGCCGATCTATGCGGGCAGAGGCACTTGATTCCCGTTTGGTATTGTGCATTCATGCACATACGCTCCCTTCTCCTGACAGCCGCCCTCATCCCAGCAGGGTGCGTCACGCCCCCATCTGTTCAAGTACTCGAACAGGCCACCATTACCCAACGAACGCCGGACGCGTCCGCGGGCACCGTCCCTGTGCGAATCACCAATCCGAACTCCGAACCGATCAAATTGCTGGAATACAAGTACACCGTGCATGCAACCGGCTATCTGCCCTGGACCGGTCGGCATGCGGGCGGAATTGTGTTGTCACCTGGATTTGAGCGGGTTTCGAACCTGCCAGTCGTGTTACCAGCTGGCGTCCCCCCTGGAACAAACATTCACGTTGGTGGGTCGCTTCGCTACCTCGACACAACCACCATCTCGGAGACACTCGCCGACTGGGGCTACCGCCCTGCCGCATCGTTCTCTGGCAGCGCGGTCATCACGGCTGAGCAATAGTCCTGCTTCAGAGCTTTGTTGCAGCGACGGAGGGGGGCGTAGCCCACTTATTGTCGGGACGATGCGCCTCTCTTGCTCGTCCATGCACCCCTAACGCAGCCGCCTCAACGGCATGGCACAATTGTTCAATAGCACCATGGTCTGGGTACTTGTTTCGCAATTCAGGCAGTGCCTCGGCAACCGGCGTGGCATGCTTGAACAAGAGCCGGAAAGCTTCCTTCATTGCATCCACATCAGTTTGTGAGAAGTCACTCCGAAGCATGCCAATGGCGTTGACCGCTCGGGCCTCTGCGGGATGGCCTTCGATGATCATGAATGGTGGAACGTCACGCGAGATTCTCGCAAGTCCCCCTACAAAGGACAGCTGGCCAATGGTTGCAAAGTGATGCACGCCCGCACCACCGCCAATGGATGCGCCATCCTCAACCTTGACGTGCCCAGCCAACATCACTTGGTTTGCAATAACAGTTCCATTGCCCACGATGCAATCGTGGGCAATGTGGCACCCAACCATAAGCAAATTGTCGGACCCGATGATGGTCTCACCACCACCACTTCCCGTTCCGCGATGAATCGTCACATGCTCACGAATATGATTGTTATTGCCGATTCGAAGCAACGTGGGTTCGCCTGCATACTTTCGATCCTGTGGATCTCCGCCCACAATGCAACCTGCATGCAATTGGTTTCCAGTGCCCATACGTGTGCCACGAACGACGATGGCATGCTCATTGAGCACACACCGATCCCCGATCTCAACGTCTGGGCCGACTACGCAGTAGGCGCCAACAACTACATCGTCGGCGAGTTCAGCCGATGGGTCGATGATTGCAGTGGAGTGAATCTGTGCCATAGTGCTCAAGCGATACTGCCGCGTTCCTCATCCAGGTGCCTGATCGGCATCCACCATCATAAATCGAATCTGTGCTTCAGCAACCTGCCGAGCGCCGACATGGGCGCGACATTGAATAGCAGCCGTTCGTGTGCTTGCTCGAATAGTCTCGGCCTCAAGAACCAGTTGATCACCCGGCGTCACCGGATGTCGCAACTTTACACGGTCTAGGCTCAGCAGGACCGCAATCTTGCCGTGATGCTCAAGCGTCTGACTCAGAAGCAAACCGCCAAGTTGGGCCATCGCTTCAACAATGAGTACGCCCGGCATGATCGGCGTCCCCGGATAGTGGCCCGTGAAGAAGGGCTCATTGATCGTGACATTCTTGACGCCAATTGCCCGCTTGTTTCCGTCAACTTCAACCACTCGATCAACAAGCAACATCGGGTATCGATGCGGCATGATCTGCTGGATGGCCCGAATATCCATCGTACGACCGGCATCGAGCCGCTCATCGCGATCACGGTTCTCCATCTGCTCACGGATGGCTTTGCACATGCGTCGGTTCAAAGTGTGACCCGAACGACTCGCTACAAAGTAGCCATATATTGGACCGCCAGCCAACATCAGGTCGCCAATCAGATCAAGCACCTTGTGCCGCACTGGTTCGTTTTCGAATCGCCAGACGTTGTCAATTGGACCATCGTCGCCAACAACCAACACGTCAGCAGGAGAAAGATGATTACAAAGACCTTGCTCTTGCAGAGCCTTCGCCTCTTCTGACAAACTATAGGTGCGGGCAGGACCTACCTCTTTACGATATCCCTCTTCAGTCAGCGTGAAGGCAAATGACTGCCTTGGAATGCGTGAAGACTCATCGCCATAGTCAAGCTCATACATGACTCGCATTTCATCACCATCAACAGGAAAGGCGGCCAACATACACTCGCCGTCCTGAAGAATGATTGGCTCGATAATGCGCAGGGCCTGCCGACTTGCCTTGAGTTCAACGGTGCCAACTTCAGTAATTCCTTCCGTGAACGCCGCGGCGCTGCCGTCGCCGAGGGGCACTTCCGGACCATCAATTTGCAACAGTGCATTATCAACGCCAGCGCCACGCAGAGCCGACATGCAGTGTTCAATCGTCTCGACCACTGCCTCACCGCGGCCAACAGCGGTTCGCCGATCGCGTTCAATGGCATATTCGATGCTTACTGGAATCAAGACTGGTGGATCAAGGTCAACACGCTCAAAGACGATGCCGTCATCCGCCTCGGCAGGCAGCATTCGCAATGTGGCATCTTGCCCAAGCATCAAACCCTTACCCTGAACCACAATCTCGCCAGCGAGGGTTCGCTGATGAATGGTCTGGGTACCGGACTGAGAATTGGCGGTCGCCTGATCGGCCATAAGTAAATAATTCGAGGGCCTTGCAGTCGTCAGGACGATTCCCGACGCGGCATTGAGGCCACCAGTTCGGGCAGTCTACGAAGGGCGGCAACCTCTCGCAAAGTCTGCCGGGCTGGGCGTGCTGGTGTACCTGCCCAGTCCTCACCCGCCGGTATGTCTCGCATAACGCCACTGGTGGCCGCAATCCGGGCCCCAGCACCGATTTTGACATGTTCAGCAATGCCCACTTGAGCCCCAAGTACCGCCCCATCTCCGATTTCAGCCGAGCCAGCAATGCCCGTTTGGCCCACAATAAGGACACCCTTCCCTATTTGAACGTTGTGGGCCACTTGCACCAGATTGTCGATCTTTGTTCCCTCGCCAATTCGAGTCGGGCCGAACTTTCCGCGGTCCACGCAACTCGATGCGCCAATTTCGACATCGTCGCCGATTTCGACCGTACCCAGATGTGGCACGCGCCGGGGAAGGCCGGTCTCAGGGTCCGGGCGAAATCCGAAGCCTTCAGACCCAATGACCGCGCCGAGATGCAAAATCGATCGATCGCCCAGTGTGCAGCCCGCACCCAGCACCGCCGAAGCGTGCACTATTGCGCCATCGCCAACGATAGCCCCATGTTCAATCACGCAGCCTGCACCGAGCACTACTCCGTTGCCAATACGGGCGTCTGCTTGTACGACGGCTCCGGCGGCAATGCTCACCTCATCACCCACAGTTGCAGTCGGATCAATGCTCGAAGTGGCATGCACAAACGCAGCCGGCGATGGCCTGAGTTCAGCAGCGACCGACTCAAGCAGCAGCATCATGCCGATCTCGGCATTCTCAACCCGCACGAGTGTTCGCTTTGTCTCGTCATGATCTGGCACCTCGACATCACGAGATACCAAGCCGACCAGTGCGCTGCTCTCCGCCCACTTTCCTGCCCACTTACTGTGCGCAATAAAGACAAGATCACTCGCTGTCGCCTCGTCAAGACCAGCGAAACCGGCAACTCGAAGATCGCCAGAGCCGACAAGTTCGCCGCCCAAGCGTTTCGCGATGTCCGCAGCACTCAACATGCTGGGAATCTCATGCAGCTCACTGCCCGTACGCCGCTTGCCACTGCGAGTTCAAGTGCTGAATGATCGCATCCGTCACGTCGAGGGTAGGACTCGCGTACAGCACGCGACGAGCTGAAATGTCGCCAAGTATGTCGGCGCTGTCTTCAGGAATTGCAATAGCAGAGTCATCCATCAGCACAATGCCATAGCCCTCCTGTTGAGAGACGGCTGCACTACCCTCACGAATGTGATTATAAATCCGAAGGATGGCCCGTTGCTTTGTTCGAGCCTCTCGAAGATCAGCCAGACTCATGAACGCACGAAGATCAATTGACGCCTTCTTGAGCGCATGCTCGGCCTCGGCATACTGCTCGGTCCCGACAACAAAGTCGTCAAGATCTGCGGCGAGCGCGTCTAGATTATCACGACTCTTAATCAATTCAGCCTGAAATGACTCGCCTGCTGCAGCGGAACGCGCCATCTCGGCTTTCCACTCATCGAGCGATTCAAGTACGCGAGGCAGATCCATAGTGCCCACGACTGTGGGTGGTGCAGAGGCGCGACCTGCCACCGCGTCCCAAGCAAGCACGGTACTTGCCACGACGGCGGCAAGCATGATGATTCGAATCACATGTCGATGCATGGTTTCATTCCTCTCCGGTTCAGCGGCGTTCTGGTTGGTAGGCATTGTTCATGCGGATGATGACATCCCGCGTTCGGTCTATTCGCTCGGACGCAAAGGCAATACGACGCTGTGCGATCTGTTGTCGCACCTGCGTGGCCAGTGGCGGCGCTTCAGGTGATGGATTTGTCTCGATTGGCCTGATGCCATCATGTATCAGCACCAAATCGATACCGTCGGCTGTTGCCATATCGGCTACTGCCGCCATGATGTCGCGGTACAGCTTCTCAAGTTGCAGGGCGCGATCGACATCAAGTTCCTGCTTCATGAGTTCCTGCCAAGCCATGAACTGCACAACTTCTCCATCGACACGCTCCTCAACGGTCAATCGCTCAATTGGATCGGTAATGGCGGCAAGCTCAACCTGAAAGCCACGCACCGCCTCTTGGCGAGACTCTGCTTCGGCAGCGACTTGCCCTGCCTTGGCCCGAAGGCTCGCTTCGGCATCGGCGCGCTCAACCAAGCCCTCTAAAACACCAGAAAGATTGACGACCGCAACGGGGCTGCTGGCGCCTCGCTGAGCTGCTTCGCCCGGCATCAGGCCGATTGCAAAGAGTCCAATTCCAGCAAGACAAAGGGCTGGAACTGACATACGTGAGTGACTCGCCATGAAGAACCTCCCGCTCTCGCCTCCACCCTTTAGAAAGGAAGATCGGCCGAGAAACTGAACAGCTGTGTTTGATCCTCATCCTGCTTGATGAGGGGGATTGCAAAATCGAACGCCAAGGGTGTCGGCCCAAGTTGGGGAATATACACCCGAAAGCCGATCCCGACGGAGACTCGGTACTCATCGAAGCCCGGGTCATTGTTGACCGTGCCTGAATCGACGAAGACCACACCATCGAGCAATTCGCCAATCAGCGGGTGCTGGTATTGGGTGCCTGCAAAGAACATGAATGTGCCGCCAACTGGAACGTCGGTCACGTTGCCCGCAGCGTCAATGCCCATTGGCGATACCTGGCGGAATTGAAATCCACGAAATGAACGCCCACCGAGAAAGAATCGCTCATAGGTCGGGGCATCGCCACCAAACATTTGGCCGACTTGAGCATCAACCCGCAGCGTCGTGACACGACCAAGAAAATCGCGATGCAGAGCCAAATACGTCGTGTAGTCAATCGACACACGGTTGAAGTTCCGGTCACCACCAATCATGCCCCAGTTCGCAATATCTAGTTGCGTTCGGCTGCCCCGCGTTGGACGCGACATTTGATCGATCGTGGTGCGAGTCAGCGTCAGTCCTGTACTGATGAGCGTCTCAGGGCCAGCGTCCTGCAATACGTCAACCGGCTCGAAAGGATTGAGATCCGTGAGTTCTACACTGGCTGCATCGAGTCGAAGTGATGCGTACCAGACATCACCGAGACGCCGTGACAACACCATCCCAACCGACGATCGCTCTTCTGTATAACTATCGAAGATGCGGCGGAAGTAACCCGCGGACCCGCCAAGTGCGTATGGAGTACCGAAGATCTGTGGTTCCGTCAGGCTAATGTCGTAGGCGAATATTTCGGTACCAGGCTGAAAATTCATTGCAAAGCGTTGGCCTGCTCCGCGAAACGCGCGGCCACGAACAAACTCGCCGAATGTCTCTGGCACATCAAAGAGGTCAAAGTTGTTTTGCGTGAGCGAAATATTTCCAAGCACACCGGCGTCCGAACCAATTCCCACGCCAAAGTTGATCGAGCCCGTGTTCTTTTCCTTGATCTCGACAAGAACATCGCGGACTTCTGGGTTGTCTTCGTTCGGCGCCTGCACAGCGACTTTGGCGTCGCCAAAGAGGCCTGTCCCCATGATGCGTTCTTTGGTGGCCTTGACCTCACTCGCGTCGAAACGACGACCTGGGATGAGGCCGACCTGAGATCGGATGATTTTGTCCTTCGTCAGGGTGTTGCCGGTGATATTGACAAGACCCACATCCGCAACTTGGCCCTCCCTGATCTCGACAATCAGCGACAGCCCCGTCGTTGTTCCTTTGCGAATCGGAACGATGGCGGCACGCGCATCAAGGTAGCCAAGCACGCCGTACGCATCATTAATTGATTCACGCGAGCGTTTCACGAGGTCCTGCTGGAACACATCGCCAACCTGAATATTCATGATGGCCGTAATTTGATCAGCTGAGAACACCTCGAGCGGAACACCCCCGGGGGCCGACGCCGTAATCTCTTCAACCGTGTACCGGCGGCCTTCTTCAATGAGGAAGATGACCTTGGCCTCACGCTGACTCGGGCTCACTTCAATTTCTTTGTCAACACGCACATCAATCCAACCACGATCGTGATAGAACTTTTGCAGCGAAACAACATCTGCAGCCAACTGGTCTTGGTCTACTTCTCCACGACGCAAGAATGGAAACCATGTGGTCGTTTCAATTTCAGCCCAAAGTTGTCCGGTCGAGAAAGATGTCGCCCCGGCAAAAATGATGGACCGCGTCCGCACGCGAGGCCCTTCAATAACCTCGAAAATCAAAATGTCATTGTCTTCGAGTTGCTGTGAGTCCAGTGACACCTCGGCGAGGTAGTACCCCTTGTTGCGATACAACTCTATCATTTCGCGGATGCCGCGCTGAATGAGAAAATCATCGCGAGGTGAGCCACGGTGCAAACCGGTCGGACCGAGCAAGGCGCGGTCAGCCAACACACGGTTGCCCACCACTGACACTGCGGCAAGGAGCCGCTCCTCCCGAAAGACATATGTCAGATCAACGGTTCCGTCTGTCCGCAATTTGGCAATAATGTCAATGCTCGCAAAGTCACCCAGCCGGGTGAGTCTTGAGATATCACCTTGAGCGGTCTCTGGGTCATAGGGCTGACCTACGCGCGAGCGAATGTTATTGAGCACCGTTTGCTCTGATACACGCTCGAGACCTTTGACCTGAATGCTTCCAATCGGACGGTCGAGCAGTGAGTCCGAGTCGGACGCAACGGCCCCAGCCCACGCCGACATGGCGAGCAACATGAGGAGACCTAGCAAGATGGATGGAAACCGGCCCATTCGGGGTATGAAGGATACCTGCGAGCCCCATCGGGTGCCGCCCTCGGCGGTGCGGCGGTACCCTGAGCATGTGAAGGAGCACCGTTCATGGGCATGACTCTACGAGAACTTGCTGACCACCTTGGTGCCGATCTCAGCGGCGAGCCGGATCGGCATATCAATCGATGCGCGGGCATCGAGACCGCGGGCCCTGATGAACTCACATTCCTCTCCAACCCCAAGTACCGAGATCAACTGGCCAAGACCACCGCCGGGGCCGTCCTGATCTCGACTGGTGTGGAGTGTCCGGACGGCCTCAACGCCCTGATCTGCAAGGATCCCTACTTTTCGTTCCGGAATGCAGTCATTGCTTTGCAGGGCATGCGGCAGCACCCTGCTCCGATGGATCATGATGGCTCTGGACACAGCCGCCGTGCCATCGTGCATGAATCCGCTCAAATCGGCGAGGGCACGCATATTCACCCATTTGTGGTGATTGAGGCCGGGGCCACTGTGGGAAGGGGATGTCATCTTTACCCAGGCGTGTGGATCGGCCCGGACGCAACAGTCGGGGACGACTGCATCTTGTTCCCCAATAGCGTGGTGCACGAGCATTGCATTCTTGGAGATCGGGTCACCTTGCATGCTGGAACCGTGATTGGCAATGACGGTTTTGGATACGCCACGCACCAAGGACAGCATCACAAGATCCCCCAGCATGGCATCGTCGTACTGGAGGATGACGTCGAGATTGGCGGAAACTGTGCCATTGAACGAGCCGCCATGGGCGAAACCCGCATCGGCCGCGGCACCAAGTTCGCCGACCTCATTTCGATTGGACACGGCACAAGCATCGGGCCGCACTGCCTCTTGGTGTCGCTGGTGGGAGTGGCTGGATCCGTCACAATGGGCCATCACGTCGTGCTCGGCGGACAGACCGGGGTAGCTGGTCATCTGACGATTGGAGATGGCGTACAGGCCATCGCTCAGACAGGGATCGCGACTGATATCCCGGCAGGTACCCAAGTAGGTGGGGCACCAGCGATCCCCGCCGATACGGCGAAACGCAATGCGCTGGCAAGCACCAACCTCGCTGCCCTCTTCAAGCGAGTCAAGAAGTTAGAACGAGCGGCAAAGCAAGACTGATTGCAGATACGATGCCGGGATGGCCACCTTGACAACACTGCGTCAGACCCCATTTCACTCCTTCCATGTCGACCACGGCGCGAAGCTCGTCGACTACACAGGCTGGGAGATGCCACTGCACTACGGCTCGATCATCGAGGAGCACCTGCAAGTTCGTCGAAGTGGCGGCATGTTTGATGTCTCCCACATGGGTCGACTGCGATTCTCCGGGCGAGACGCGAGAAAGTTTCTCGACCATGTATGCACCCGCAAGATCAACGGCATGCAGCCTGGGCAGGTGCGGTACTCCTTGGTCTGCAACGAGAACGGCGGTTGCCGAGACGACGTGCTTGT
The DNA here is from genome assembly GCA_029268515.1 of Phycisphaerales bacterium. NCBI lineage: Bacteria > Pseudomonadati > Planctomycetota > Phycisphaerae > Phycisphaerales > Phycisphaerales bacterium. Next base: position 53,141 of record JAQWNP010000002.1, read on the forward strand.
GTACTGCATCGATGATGCCGAATACATCATGGTGTGCAATGCTGCGAACCGAGAGAAACTGCTTGAACACTTCGAAGCTGTGAAAGGCGACATGGTCTTCAAGCAACGAGACGAAACCGAGTCAACGGCAATGGTCGCCCTGCAAGGCCCTCAGGTCATGGAACTCATCGGTCAGTTTTCCAAGGAAATTCCCGGGCTCAAGCGGTATCGCTTCACCCAAAAGTCGATCTTGATTGCCAAATTCCTTGTCTCGCGTACCGGATACACCGGCGAAGACGGCGTAGAGGTGATCCTGCCCAAAATGCTCGCAGGACAGATGGTCAAAATGTTGCTTGGCAATATTGACGCCGATGACACTGCAGTCAAACCCTGTGGTCTTGGCGCTCGCGACTCACTACGCCTTGAGGCCGGCATGGCGCTCTATGGCCACGAAATCACCGAAGAAATTGACCCGCTCACCGCTGGCTTGAACTTTGCCATCAAACTCGACAAGGGCCAAGATGACGACACTGGCCGATTTATCGGCCAGGATGCCCTGGAAGCGATCATGGCCGCAGGCGGTCCGAAGCAACAGTTGACCGGGCTCATCCTCGAAGGCAAGCGAGCAGCAAGACAAGGAATGCCCGTCACGGCTGATGGTGTGGCGGTTGGCACTGTGACCAGTGGCTGCCTCAGCCCAACGCTTGAGCAATCTATTGCGATGGCCATTATCGACCGCAATGCATGCGAGCCTGGCACCTCGGTTGAGGTGAACCTTGGCCGCGCCTCGGTGAATGCCGAGACCTGCAAATTGCCATTCCTAAAGAAGTAGTGGGCCTCTACGCCACTCGGCGCAGTTTGAGTTTGTGTTGAATTCGCCGCAGCGTGTCCATTTCAATCTGTCGCACGCGCTCACGCGTCAAGCCAATCACGGCCCCGATCTGTTTGAGCGTCAGCGGCGCCTGCCCTTCAAGGCCGTACCGAAGACGCAGTACCCGAGCACCACGCTCTTCAAGCGTCTCGATGATCAATAACACCGCCTGAAGATCTTCGCCGCGGCCAAAGGTCTTCTCTGGAGTTTCTAATCGACCGTCCGCAATGACACTTGCGAAGTCGAGCGCCTCACCGTTTTCAACTGTTGGAGCATGCGAAGCCGAACGGTGCGCCAGCATTGCTTGCTGCACAATCTTAGCCTTACGCTCTGGCAAATCCATGAGATCAGCCATTTCTTCAACCGTCGGCGGCCGGCTCTGTTCGTCTTCGAATACGGCGCTCGTCCGGCGCCATCGCGTAATCAATTCAACCATGTAGGCCGGAATGTGAATTGGATGACGAGCATTGATGAGTGTCCGCTTGATCGATTGCTTGATCCACCATGACGCATAGGTCGAGAATCTCGCGCCCTGCGCAGGGTCAAAGCCTTCGACAGCTCGGATTAGGCCAATATTGCCTTCTTCGATGAGATCGCCAATTGGTAGGCCTCGCCTCATGTAGTTCTTACTAATTGCAACAACAAGCCGCAGATTCGCCCGAATCATGTGGTCCTTGGCCTCGAAGTCGTTGTCGTTGATAATCCGCCAGCCAAGGGTCTTTTCCTCAGCAGCAGTCAACAGGGGAACCTGATTGATATCGCGAAGATAGACCTCAAGATTGCGGTCAGATGAATACCGTGCCATTTCACACCATTTTCCCTACTGAGCCGGGCACTCGCCGCTCCCACATGAGCGCGGCTTCATCGGTGCCTCCAAGCACCCGGCTGGCCTCCCTGAAGCCGCAATGACAACAGAGCAAATTCAACACCCACTATCAAGGTCCGATAGCAACATGTGACTGTTCCCTCAAATCCTGAGGAATTCACATCTACCGCTACAATCGAACCATCAATCGGCCTGCTTAACTGCAATAAGTGGGTGTCAAGGAAGTCAATCTAATTTTTTGATCACCTGTTCCGCACGGCCCGAATAACCCTCACCCATATTGAGATGGCTTTGCCCAAGATGAACCACGACCTGACTGACCTCCTCCGCCAGTGGCCCCGATCCGGCCGCGGGCTTGACGTGCGAGAAATCCAACTCGCAGATGGACGACATGTGCTGCAGATTCGTGTAGCTCTGGGCCTCCTCCAGTTGGAGGTCACGGGTAGACCCGACGGACTCCCCTCCTGCCTTGGCAGACTCAAGGAGACCGAAGGCCCTTTCAGCGAGGAGGATGAATTGGCCCTGCGAGACGAAGTGTCTCAATTCGATGCCCGCGTGCAGGTCCTGCTATTGCTTGGTCGACCTGGTCCAGCAGCCCTCGATGCCGACCATATGCGGGCGTGCGCCATGGAACTTGAGGCTAAAGCAAGCGGCACTGCTCCCAGCCACGCCCTGCTCGCTCGGAGCATCACACTACGAGGCCGCGCCATGGCCGATGCAGCCACTGCCCGTACCCGCCGGGACCTTGCCAGACTTGCAATCGATGATGCGTTGGGGGAGTTGCAGTCGCTCCTCTCAACTGCCGCATTCGAGTCGAGTAATGATGTGCAACTCCTCCAAGGCATGAAAGATCTGCTCATTCCACGGCTCCCCGGCTCGCAACGTGTCGAATTCGATGATCGGCTACAAGAAGCGCTACGCAGCGAGAACTATGAGCTCGCCGCCATCTTGCGAGATGAGCTGCGGCAAATGCGATAACAACCCTGTCTGTTGCTCGGATGCCTTCGGCCAAAGGCCGAGAAATTGCAGCGCCGAGATTGCCATTGTGGGATACTGCTCCAATGCATCGAGCACTGCGAATCGGCGGGGGACTCTTTCTCATCGCCCTGGCACTGGGCCTCTTGATGATGAGTTGTGGCGGGGAATCCAATCTGGATCGCGTCGCCATCTTGGCGATGCCAGGCGGGGCACCACAAAGTGGGCTCTACGCGGCAGATTGGCTTGCCGGCCATCCGGTTCGGGCTCAACTCTTGGGCGTGGGCCTCCCCATTCTGCTCCTGACAACCGCGGTGTGGATGCTTCGCTCCGCCAAATCAACAAATTAGCACTGGCCGATCCCTTCTTTGATTCTTTAGCACTCTCGATTTGTGATTTGCCATGAAGTTGTTGTTGAGGGCCACGCTTCTTTGAAAGCCCCTGCCGCCTCAAGAACGCCGCCTTGACCCTGCGATGCATAACTTTCAGTTCTGCAGAATTCTGCTTGGCCACATCAGCCGGACATGCTCTACTATGAATGTCGATTTACCAAAGCCATCCATGAGAGATGGGTTCATGGCAAGTAAGCCCTTCATTGGTGAAACGACCTTCGCGATGTTTCCGCAATGGGAACCATGACAACGCCTGTCAATGTCTGACCGGCCTTACGCGTCAATGAGACCACAAAACGTCTTGTTCATGCACAACCATGGGGAGTGGTTCCACGTACGTCCTGAGAAGGGCCGTGTATCGAAAGAGGAGAGAATGAATGTTGATGATGGCACTGACATGCGCGGCTTTGGTCGCGACAGGATCGTTCGAACATATATTGCCGCTGCAAACGGGCGAGGTCAGAGTCGAAGCAATGACGCGTACGGCGCGGTCTGCTGAGCTTGCTCGGCTCACTTGGCAATCAACGCACCCACATGCCATCGTGGTGCTGAACCATACTGATGCAACAGCCGACCTCGCAGCGCATGGGCTCACCTTGCTTCGTAGCCTTGGCGGGTCGACATGGATCGCCGCTGTTGCACCAGCCGCAGCAGGCTCAACGCAAGTACTCGACGCGGTCTCTTGGATCGGTGCCATCGACCCAACCTGGAAAGTGCATCCGTATCTTGCATCCGGTGGCGTACCGGACTGGACGATCGACCAAAGCGCCTCCACTGCGCTCGCCGCCGGTGAACGCTTCGACATCGAATCCCTACTTCGCGAACTCGACGAGGCGGCCGACCCTCGCGTCGTCGTGTACATGCTGGCCCACCGCGACGTGTCGCTCGACGCGTTGGCTGTTGACCTTCCTGTGCTGGCCGATGCGACAGTGCTCTCCAAACTCCAGACCGTGCATGGGCTCACCGTGGCCATCCCAATGTCAGCAATCGTGCCACTGGCTGAAGACGACCGCGTGCTCTGGATTGAGCCGGCGATGCCACAGTTCAACGAACTAAATGACCAAAATCGGGAAGTCACGCAAGCGAACGTCTTACAAGAATCGCCTTATGGTCTCGATGGCGACAACGTTGTCGTCATGGTGTATGACGGCGGCAAAGCGTTTGGTGGCCACGCCGACTTTAGCGGACGACTCACCGAACGTGACACCAGTGGTACCAGCGACCACGCCACACATGTGTCGGGAACGATTGGCGGCGACGGCAGCGCCAGCGGCGGGCAGTACCGCGGCATGGCTCCTGCGGTCACGATCGAGTCCTATGGATTTGAACAAGAGGGAGGCTTGCAAGAGGGCTTTCTGTACACCGATCCGGGCGACCTCGAAGCCGACTATGGCGACGCCATCAATAACTATGGCGCGGTCATCGCGAATAACTCCATCGGCACCAATACGGCACCCAATGGCTTCCCTTGCGAGTGGACCGGCAACTACGGCATCACCAGCAGTGTGATTGATGCGGTCGTGCGTGGTGCACTTGGCGGCAACATCCGAATCATGTGGGCCAACGGAAATGAGCGAGGCTCGTCGAATTGTGGAACGAGTTTCTACTCGACCGCACCTCCCGCGACCGCAAAGAACCACATCACTATCGGGGCACTCAATAGCAATGATGAATCTGTTACCAACTTCACGAGTTGGGGGCCAACCGATGATGGCCGCATCAAGCCAGATATCTCGACCGCGGGTTGCCAGAGCGATGGCGACGGCGGCGTAACAAGTTGCTCCTCTAGTGGTGGCTACAGTTCGAAGTGCGGTACATCGATGGCAAGCCCGACGGCCTGCGGCATTGGCGCGTTGCTGATTCAGGATTGGCGAACGATGAACCCGGGCAAGCCGGACATGCTCAATAGCACACTCAAGGCCATGCTTGCGCACACGGCAGTAGACCTTGGCAACGCGGGGCCGGATTGCCAGTACGGGTACGGCAGTATTCGCGCCGAGGCCGCAGTTGACCACCTTCGCAGTGGATCGCTCATTGAAAACGAAGTCGCCCACGGCGACTCGTTTGAGTTTCTCGTGATCGTCGATCCTGGCGATCCGCAATTGCAAGTGACACTCGCGTGGGATGATGCGCCTGCCACGCCTCTTGTCATTCCATCTTTGGTAAATGATCTTGACCTCGTCGTGCTCGGACCAGACGGTAATCGCCACTATCCGTGGGCAATTGACCCGGCGAACCCGGGTGCTCCTGCAACGAAGACTGCCGAAGATCATCTCAACAACATCGAGCAAGTCACCGTGGCCCTCCCGCAGGCCGGCGTGTGGCGTGTGCAAATCGTAGGGTTCTCCGTGCCCGTTGGCCCACAGACATTCGGCGTGATGGCAACGCCTAACTTAGTTGCATGCTCGCGCACAGGCCTTATCGGTCTCGACCGCGGCGCCTACCCGCTCGAAGGTACTCTCAGCGTGACCGTTGTCGACTGCGATCTCAATACCGACGATACCGTCACTGACTCGGTTGATGTCTTGATTCGCTCGGATGATGAACCTAGTGGGGAGTGGATCACGCTCTACGAAGAAGATCCTGCAGCATCGGCTTTCAGCGGAACGATGTTGCACTCGACAACCGATGCGACTGGAACAATTCTTGCATTACACGGTTCAACGATTGAAGCAATCTATCTTGATGCCGAAGATGCCGACGGAAACATCGATGTACAACATCTCGTATCCGCCGTCGTGGACGGCGAGGCCCCTCAATTGATCATGCAAGCTGCCATTGCTGAAAATCCAGGTGAGATTCAGTTTGACGTAGCGAGTAATGAGTCGACGTCACTCATCGTCCGCGTTGGGCCAGCCTGCAACGACCTCTCTCGGACCATTGGTCCATCTGGTCTCGATACGAACCACTCAGAAATCGGTGCAGGATTTGATCACAGTACAACGTACTACTACACGATCGAGTTAATCGACATGGCTGGTAACACAGCGTCATTTGACAACAACGGCACCTGCTGGATGATCGATACGCTCGACATTCCAAACTACTTCACCGAGCAATATGGGAACTTTGACCTCGATGGAATGTTGATCCACTTCACGCCCACTAGCACCTTCAATGGGTACACAGCCTGTCCCGAACTCATTGACTCGCTTCCAGTCAATCCATCAGGCGGCGCAGCCCTTTCGCTGGGTGATGATGACTACGAAGCAATCTCGCCCACCTCTTCAGTCATGCTCCATGGCGAGGCGTACTCACAACTCTACGTCGGCAGTAATGGCTTTGTTACGTTCAATAGCGGCGAAAGCGACTACACCGAGTCGCTGAGCGAACACTTCTCGCAGCCGCGCATCAGCCTACTTTGGGATGACCTCAACCCATCTGCCGGTGGCACTGTCAGTTGGAAGAACACCATCAACGGCCTCGCGATCACTTGGCAAGATGTGCCGGAGTACAGTTCGTCCAATAGCAATACATTCCAGCTACTCATGCATAACGATGAATCAATCACCCTGGCGTGGCTAGGCATTGACTCGGCTGATTCGATTGTTGGACTCTCGTCCGGCAATGGACTCGACCCGAACTACTTTGCCTCGGACCTGTCAGAGCAAGACTCCGGCTGCAATTCTGAACTGCCTGGTGATGCCAATGGCGACGGTGTCGTTGACACAAACGATCTGCTGCTCATCATCGCGGGCTGGGGCCCGTGCCCACCCGCACCGTGCCCTGGCGACGTCAACGGCGATGGTTTCATTGGTGCGGATGACATCCTGCTGGCCATTGCTCATTGGGGAAATACCGGATCCCCACGATCGGCCGGTCACGTGGACGATGGAGATGACGCCAGCGGCGTCAGCTACGGCGATCGCTGGATAAGCACACTGCTCATCAACGACGAACTGTTCAAGCCTGCACGCAACAACGGCTTGATTACCACAAGTGGCAGTTATCTACAGCGACCGTGGGCCACCCTCGATCTTGAGGTGGCTGGCGATGTGCCCATGATTGATCGTGATCTCATGGTGATCGGCGACACAGCATGGCTTGATGGCACGCTCATCGTCCGACTCACCGACGACGGGCTCCTCTCGGCAGGTCGCCACCCACTACTCGTAGCAAACACCTTTGAAGGGTGGTTTCATACAGTTTCCATCTTCGATCCGCTCGATCGAGGGGCAACATGGTGCCTGAGCGAACAATCGCTGAGCATTATCCTCCCACTCGGCCTGGATGACGCCAAGCCAACGGATGTCCATCCTGAGCAGGTGCTTGCAGCACTGGAGGCCCTTGGAACCCCTGATTCCCTATGGGATCTGGATGGAGATGGCCTCGTAAGCGAGTTGGACTTGATTCAATTACTTGATGGTGGCGCCTGCCCGGAATAGAGCACTCGCCAGTTCGTTCTTATGTCGCATACATTTGATGCCCCGCCCCGCATACGGTATCTTCTTCGATTCTCAAAGATCCCAGACCGGGGTATTGGGATGCGTTGAGTGGGGCACGAGGAGTTCATGACCAATGGCCAAGATGTTCTACACACTCACGGAGGTCTGCGAGAAGCTCAGCAAGAGCGAGACCGAAGTCGAGGCTATGGTCGCCTCTGGACAGATTCAAGAATTCCGTGACGGCGAGCACCTTGTGTTCAAAGTCGAGCAGATTGAACTCCTGACTGCGAGCGAGGACTCTGGCGAGCTTGATCTCAATCTCGATCTCGATAGTTCCTCGCTTGATCTTGATGACAGTTTCGGCCTCGGCGCATCGGCTACTGGCGGCATTGGTCTCGCAGGTAGCCAAAGTGCTGATATTCCAACGCCCGCGGCGAACCCAGACCTAAGCGGCAGCATCGAAGAGTCCGGCAGCGCCATTGGACTTGGCTCTTCCTCAATGATGTCCGGCGGCAACAACGATCTTGATCTCTCAGCCGAACTGAGCTCCCCTCCCGACAGCGCCGATGCTTCTGCATCGGCCTTCGATGGGGCCGCGATTGAGGGTGGCGGAGATACGCAACTTGGCGAAGGTCTCGATGATGATCTCACACTTGAGTCAGTCGGCTCAGGCAGTGGGCTTCTGGATCTCACCCGCGAATCCGATGACACTTCACTCGGCGCTGAATTGCTCGAAGAGGTGTACTCAAGCGAAGACGATGTCAATTTCCCCGCAGCATCAGGCCTCTTTGAGGCTGCGACCGAAGATGATGAGGTCGCCCCCGCCCAAGTGGCGGCAATCGGTGGCCAGGCCGCTCCCTCATTGGCTGCGCCGGTGATGGCGGCAACACAGAGTTGGGACCCCGCTTGGTCTGGGCTGAGTGCAGGATTGATGATCGGAGGCTTGCTCGCCCTGATCGCTGTTTTTGCGATCACCGCAGTTGAAACGATGGGTGGTGCTTCAGGCATTGCCTCGCTCATGGCCGAGCAAATGTGGATGTGGGTTGGTGGCCTCTTCGTCGGCACAGTTGTGCTGGGCCTCGTTGGCTGGGTCATTGGCGGCAAGGCCGGCTGATCAATCATGAGACTCGCTCCTGCTGGCCTTCGTGAGTGGGGCCTTGGCGGCATCGCTACAGCCTCCATCGTGGTCATCGCATGGTGGCTTATTCCCCTTGGCTGGGTGAACTGGACACTGACAGGGCTCGCGTCGCTGGCATGGTTCTGCACAGCCGCATTCTTTCGGGACCCCCACCGCCGCATACCATCGGGCCTTGTTGCCGCTGACATGCTCAGTCCAGCAGACGGTTGTATCTCCGCTATCGAAACATTGGATTCGCACGAAGCCGTGCATGGCCCAGCGATCGTTGTACGGATCTTCTTGAGTGTTCTCAATGTGCACATCAATCGCATGCCGTGTGATGTCACGGTGATTGATTTGACGTACCGCCCGGGCAAGTTTCTTGATGCAAGAAATCCCGAGTCGGCCAAGATCAACGAGTCAATGCTTACTCGTCTGAAACGATCAGATCAATTGTGCTTGGGAGTGCGGCAGGTTTCCGGCGCGATTGCAAGACGAATTGTGTGCCCCCTCTCAAGCGGCGAGCAGTTTGTGCGGGGCGATCGTTTTGGCATGATTAAGTTTGGTAGTACAACCGAGCTCATTCTGCCTGCAGACTGTGGTGCCGAAGTGCGTGTTGCTATTGGCGACAAAGTCGTTGCAGGCCGGACGGTGCTTGCAAGCGTGCCAGTTCAAGAACGCTTGCCCACCCCGCGGCAATAACAGAAGCAGACTTTGGTGACGCTGCCTACGAGGACGACGAAGCAGCCGCTGCCGCGTCGACTCTTGGAAAGAGCGCCACCTTCTGTACTGCAGCGGCTTCCTGGAAACAGCCCCATGTGCACTCCTTCGCCAAATCGCCTGTCGCTGGTCCGAGGCTCCACGCTTCACGGAGTGCGCCGACAGCCTCGGGGAGCACCGACTCAAGCAAACAAGCCGCAATACGAATTGCTTCGGCGCAGCGGTAGAGAATTGCACCAACAAGTTCTGTGTTCTGAGGATCTTTTGCAAGTTTGAATGGTGCCGTATCGTTGATGAATAAGTCAACTGCCCGGACAATTGTCATCGCGCTGGCAATCGCGGAGCCGAGTTCAAACTTCTCCATACCATCAATCGTCTTGGCCACCTGCGTAGCGCAAAGGTCCGACCACTCGACCCCACCGATCGATACATCGATGTCCTTTGGCAAAACGCCATCGCAGTACTTGCCGATCATCGCGGATGTGCGGCTAGAGCAATTCCCGAGTGTGTTCACCAGATCACTGGTATAGGTGTCGTGGAATTGTTGTCGAGAAAAATCAGAGTCGGTTGCACCCAGTGGGCCTTGGACAGCCAAGAAATACCGCAGCGCATCCCGGCCATACGTATTGATGTAGTCCTGCAACTGCTCAAGATCGATGAAATTCCCTAGAGATTTGGACATCTTCTTGCCCTCGCTAATCCAAAAGGAGTGCGCGTATACGCAGTGCGGCAAAGACATGTCCAATGCCATCAAGAGTGCTGGCCAAATCACAGCGTGGAACCAAAGAATTTCCTTGCCAAGGATTTGCACCGACGCTGGCCAATACTTGGCACGCCCTTGTGCCCACTCGCCATCAGGCTCGCCAAGCCCCATCGCAGTGATGTAGTTGAAGAGCGCGTCGATCCAGACATAGATCACATGATCTGGCGCATCAGGGACTGCAATTCCCCACGAGAAGTTACTGCGACTGATCGGCACATCGAGCAGGCCTTCCTTGAGCCTCCCAAGCACCTCATTTCGACGTGCTTCTGGCCTCACAAAGTGTGGATTTTCGTCAAACATCTTCGACAGTCGCTCTTCGAATGCGCTCAACTTGAAGTAATAATTTTCCTCGGTTGCACGCTCGAGCGGCCGACCTGAGATCGGGGATGTATACGCAACCTCGCGGGCCTTGGTCTCGGTGTAATACTCCTCTTGTCCTGCGTCATACCAGCCCTCGAAGGTGCCGAGATACACATCGCCAGAGTCCATGAGTCGCTTGACAAAGCCTTGCACTTGCCGCTCATGCCGTGGGTCGGTCGTGCGAATGAATGCATCATTCGTGAGATCGAACATGCCCATGATCTTCTGAAACTCGGCTGCATTTTGGTCGGCGAGGGCTTGTGGTTCCATGCCCTTCTCAGCTGCGGATTGCTCGACCTTCTGCCCATGCTCGTCGGTGCCAGTCAGAAAGAACACGTCTTCGCCCAGCAATCTCTGAAATCTGGCCCAGACGTCACAAATGGTTGTCGTGTACACATGCCCAATATGCGGCCGGTCATTGACGTAGTAGATAGGTGTCGTGATTGATCGAGGCATGCCGGTCATAGCGAGCATGGTACCGATCAGGGCGAGGCGTCTGTCGCATGGCTATGATTAGCCCTTACATGAACCACATGAAGCCAGCTCTTGTCATTGCCTCGCTTATGACCATCTCGGTCCACGCGCAAACAAGGTTATCGAGCGAACCCATCCGCCAGGTCCACGGCGTTGGCGGAGTGTCAGGCGACTTCGGTGCCTCCGGCGTCGGAGAGCGACGAAACATGCCGCATGAGTTTGAATACCGCACGAATATAAATGGCGGTCGGCGATTTGAGCACTCATTTGACCTGACCACCAATGCGCAGTTCAGGGCACACAACCTCGACGATCCGGCTGCAAGCCTGCAAACCACCAGCCTCTATAACAATCCGTGGTATTGGCAGCACGTAGGCAGCCTGCAAACCGAAATGATGACGGGGGGCTCGGGCAACGCTGTGATGGCGAGCGGCGCAGACGGCGACTACTACAACCCATATTTCTATAACCAGTGGAAATCAGGCGAAGGCATACGGCACTCTGGCGCATTGACCTCGGAGATGGGCCCTGATGCAAGGGGAAGCCTCAACCAACGCGGCAGAAGAGTGAATCGTCGAGGTGGCCCTGCCAAACTCCCGGGCACGAATGAACCGCTGTACCAACCACAAAAACTCTCATTTGGATTGAATGCCGATCGAAGCGTTTTGTCTGGCGATCGACTCGGAACGATGCTCCGTGGAAGCATCGACGACACATGGGACGGCCATCTCGAACGAGACATGGGCGACGGAATGGTTGGCCCCAACATGCCGATTCGATATGTGGGCTCGCAGATTCGTGGCTTGGGCACACGTTCGATCCAACCTGGCTCGCTCGATCGCGGAATGACAACCTTTGACCTTGCAAGTGTCCGTGACGATGGGTACCGCGGTTTGGGCGTACCGCCGATGGGGAAGATGTGGGACACTCGCTTTGGCGACTTATCACTGCCCGACAATCGCCTGCCCAGCACTCGCGTGGACGCTGGCATACAAACATTGCCCAATGTCCCGGTCGCCCAAGATTTGACCGGCATCTACCAGAATATGGCCGAAAGATATGGTTCACTGACCACAGGATCAATGTCTGCAGCGGACCAACTCAACAGACTCGATCGCGACTACCGCACCCTGCGGGGAGGGCTCATTGTGGGCTTTGACAGCCTGCCCCCTCCCACTACGCCAGAGGATCTGCGCTCTCCAACTTCTCCCATAGGCGGAACATTGAATCCTGATCTGCAGGCAAGCGAAGACACAACGCCCACCGGTTCGGGCACTTCTTCAGCGTCTACTGTGCCTACTCGTCCTCTGGATGTCGCACCGGCCCTGAAGTTCGAGGACTTTGGGCTGGTCCTACGGCATGGCCAGCAGGTCAACTCACTTGCGGCCGGTGATGGTGGCCGGTTTGATGACCTTGTGACATCAGCTTCGCAGAAGCTTGAATCTGGCGACTACCTCCGGGCAGAGCGGCGATTCAATCGTGCGCTTCGATTTGTCCCAGGCCACCCACTGGCGACTGCCGGACTCGGACACGCCGAGTTGGGAGCCAACTTGTACTTGTCTTCAGCGCTGACCCTACAAACCTTGCTTGCTTTCCAGCCCGAAATGATCGACGTGCAATATTCAGAACAATTGCTCCCCGCCCCCGAGGATATGGACCGAGCCATTTCAATTCTCACCGCACGACTTCGTGGGGAAGCAGATCTTGACCGATATGGATTTTTGTTGGCCTATATTGGTCATCAACTCGACCGACCAAACCTGATCACCACCGGACTGCAAACAATGCGAGCGGCCAACGCCGACAAGAGCTTTGTGGACCTCCTCGAGCAAGTCTGGTTGCCCAGTTCGACGACAGACGAGCCCTAGGCCTACAAAGTCGCTGTTGCCGCAAACAACCCAGGGCCCATCGCCTCGGGATCTGGCCGCAGCAGCACATAACGCTGCATCTCGATCCCGGCAGCCTGCATCAGGCTTCGCATTGATGAATCGTCGAAACCCAAATGAAGATGCCCCATCGTGTCGCGGTACTCAACCCGATCGTGCGCGACCATGTCGATCACCAGAAATCTACCGCCCGGCTTCAACAACCGAACACCCGCTTCAATCGCATCGCGTGGCTCTTCAACATGATGCAGCACCAGCGAAAGAATGGCCAAGTCAACCGAGCCCTCATCAATCGGTAACGAACGCATATCTGCTTCGTGAAAGCGAACCGTTTGAACGCCCGACAATCTCTTCCGAGCCGCATTCAGCATCGCGGGCTCGCGATCAACGGCTTCGACTCGAGACACCCAAGGCGCAATGACCGATGCAAGTTGACCTGTGCCGCAGCCAAGATCGGCCACAGTCCAACTTGGATCAAGCATGGCCGGGAACCAAGCATCCACAATGGTGCTTCCAAACAACCGGTCCCGGACGTCAGCCCAATCGCCACCGGTTGCCCCAAAGTAGGCTCGCGTGTCAATATGCCGCTGTGCGAGGATTTCTCTGACTCGACGCAGATCTTCGGTATGGGTTGGTTCATCAGCGAGTGTGCCAACCGTGGCTGCCCACAATTGCTTTGCATGCCCTTCACGTTCGGTGCTCGTTCGCCGATACAAAGCCTGGGGCCCAACACTGCGACGTTGAATCCACCCAGACTCCATGAGTCGCTTCAAGTGTCTTGACACAGTTGATTGTGGTGACTGAATGGCTGCAGCCAACTCGCCAACAGCGAGTTCATGTGCATCAAGCAGCACTAAGAGCCGCAAACGGGACGCGTCATGAAGACCACCGAGCTGATCAAGCAGCGTCGTTGCGGAAGCTGCGTGGGCGTGGTTCATCCGCCAGTAGTCAGTCGCATGGTCGGGCCCGGCACAACACCAATATCCAGGAGTGCGGCTCGAACCTCTGGGTTGTTGGGGTTCATTTCCCATGCAAGCGATAAGGCGCGGAATGCTTCTTGCTTCTCGCCGAGTCGCATAGCAAGCCGAGCCGCTTGTAGATAAGGCTTGATATTTTCGTCTGCATCCACAGCCAGCGCAGTCCGCAATGCCTCGCGAGCAGTATCGGGGTCATCCGCTTCCACTGCCACACGAGCAAGGCGGAGCCAGTCTTCTGATGAAGATGTCGTGTTTGCTCGGTCTCGCAAGTAGGCGAAGAGATCGTCCCATGCTTCTTGCTGCTCGAGCGTGTCGGCAAGATCGCGAGCGATCACGGCATTCGCTGGCTGCAAGGTTGAGGCTATTTCAAGTGAGCGCCGTGCCACGGTCAGATCGCCCGCTTCCAAAGCTGAGTGGCCAAGCGCGGCTTGGGATCTCCAATCGGTCGGCTCACGCTCAACAAGTTGGCCATACCACTCAACAGCGGCTGGCCAATCGGCAATCGATGTGGCCCGCTCTGCGTTTCGCCGGAGGGCGTGACTGGGCACGTGACTAGAACAGGCAATGAGACTGCCGCCGAGCAGTAGTCCCGCGAGGACGATCGAGGGTGGATGTAGTAGATTCACGCCCTACATGATACGATTCCCCGCCGGCCAAGTCAGGTCTGGGGACTACCTTGGTGGAACACTCGTGGACAACACACTTCTCATTTGGCCAGTTGAGCAGGGGGCGCGGGCTGTACAGGTGGTGGTACTTGATCATGTGCTGCCAGATGGAAGTCGCCATTGGGATCTTCTGGTCGCTCGAGATGTGGCCAAGGGATCGCCTTTGTGGAGTCTGCGGTGTGATGAGCGGCCTGACACAGCCCCGCCAGGCACGTCACTGGCCCTCACGAGAACACCGGACCACAACGCCAAGTGGCTTGATGGCAGCCCCCGAGAGGTCAGCGGCGGCCGAGGAGTAGCTGAGCGGGTGGCCAGTGGGCTCCTCAGAATTGGATCGTGTGACGCAGCCATTGTGCAATGGGAAGATGGCCGCACGAGTGTGTGGCGACTTGCGGACGGGCAACTGATGATGCTTGATGACTAGCCGTCAACGCCGCGGTGCCGGTCACGGCCTGCAGCGTAGTTGGGTGGGCGGACGTCGAGCCCGATGTCCTCGCCTGCTTCCCACTGCCTATGGAGCTGCTCCAAGAAGGGGCGGCACCAACCACAGCCAGTACCAGCACCGAGGCAATCAGTCAATTGTGATGCGACTTTGGGACATTCACGCCGCAAGTAGGCGCGAAGCTTGCGTTGGGTGACGTGGAAGCACAGACAGACTTGGTCATCATCCTGCATCGGCACTGCTCGAAGGATCTGGTGGTGCAGACCGCTTCTTGAGCCGATGGATGACTTCCTCCATGCTGTCCGGTCGTTTGGCGCGGTCCTTGTCAACACAGTCAAGAATGAGATTCGAAAGCGTCTTTGGAATCATCGGGTTGGCCTCGTGCGGCGGGATCGGGTCTGGCACATCAGCCACATCCAGGGTTGAAAGCATCGACGCATCGCCACCAGATGGCGGCATCGCGGTTGGAATAACTTCGCGAACAAGCACCCAATACATCATCGCGCCGAGGTTGAATATGTCGGTCCGCTGGTCAATGGCCTCTCGAGAGGCCTGCTCTGGGGCCATGTACCCAGGCGTTCCTTGAATTCGTTTCTTGACGGTACCGATTGGGCACGCCTGGCCGAGGTCAATGACCTTCACCATCTCCTGTTCGGTGATAAGCACGTTGGTCGGCTTCATATCTGCGTGCACATAGCCACGTTCATGCATATGCCCAAGTGCCTCAGCAACCTGTACGAACACGCTACAAGCCTTGCCGTACGAACGTGGGAGTTGTTGATCGAGCGTATTCGCATCGATCAATTCCATGATCAAGGCCATACTCTGAATCTTGAACATCTTCCGTGATTTGACGATCTTCTGCAGTTTGCGAATGGCCGGATGGTCAAGTTTTGACCCAATGCGAAATTCGCGTTGCACCTGTTCGAGAAAACGGTCATCCTTCTCTTCTCGCAACTCGACGTGCTTGAGAGCCCAGACCTGCTTGCTCTTGGAATCCTGCACAGCGTAGATTGTGGACCTTGCGCCTTCGCCAATCTTGGCCAGAACGTTGAACCCAGCAATCTTTCTTGGGGCAGCCATATCGTGGATCCACCGTCTCCAGCAAGGGCGGAAAGCGGAAAGGATACCGGGCTGTGGTCAGGGACTCAACGCGGTAAGTCGAGCAACTGCGATCGAAAATCCGCTTCAGGGAAGAGGCGACCGGGGCTCATCAGACTAGGCGAGAGTTCGCTGTGCAAGTAAACAGCCTCTTCTGGAATACCGCATTCTTGCTGAATACGCTGTACCAGACGAGCCAAGTTGCGGATTTGGCTCGATGTATAGGGCTGTCGGTCGCCATTCCCGACGAGACAGATACCAATTGAGTGCTCATTATGATCGCGGCCCGCTTCACCGACAACATGCGCTCCGGGCAACTGTTCGATCCATCGATATCCCACATGAATCTCGCCGTCGGCAAGTCCGTTGCCGTTGCCGAGTAGGAAGTGGTAGCCCAAACCCTGATAGCCCCACGAGAGGTGCTTGCGATGGATCGACTCAGGCGTGCCGAAGGGATCACCGAGATGGTGAACGACAATACCTGTCCACCGATCACGGTCAAGGCGACCATCATCTGGGAAGAGTAAGTCGTGCTCAGTTTCTGATCGATCACCCAGCGGCGTGATTTCTACGAGCGGGAATCCCCCTGCAGGCTGCGGCGCGTCGATGGCGAGAATTGCCATTGCACCTGTCATCGCAACCGCGAAGGCGGCAAAGACAAACTGCGTGCGGCGGGTTGGACCGCCTGATGAGGTGGGGGTGTGTGTTGTCATGACAGAGGGGCGTCCATGTCCCGCTGTAGATATATCGGCCAGTCCCCCCCACCCCACTTGAATGGGAACCGCTTCTACTTCCTCGTCTTGCACGCAAAGCGCCGCGTCAGTCTCCCAGTCCACGCGATTGGAATCACTCATCGGTCGCTCAGGCGTTCTCGAAGCTGTGGTTTCGGGTTGCCAAAGAGGTCATATTCTTCGGCCGACACGCTGCCGTTTCTTGCTGTGTCGTACTGTTCATATTGGTGTCGCGGCAACTTCTCATCAAAGAGCGGCCGGTAACAACCGGCCAGCGGGGCAATACATACAGCACAGAGCAATACACGCATGACTGGCAGTCTATCGTCGCGGAATCTCATGGCGAAGGTGTGGATGACTGGTTGGCGAGCTCTGGTGTGGCGATGCCGCCTGTACCTTCGACTCGTTGGCCAGTAGTCAGGTCTTCGTGGAAGACATGTACAAGCAGTGTCTTATTTTTCGCCAGCGAGGCGGTTTGAAGTTGGATAGGCACAAGGTAGGTGGTGCCGAAGAGCCCTCCACGCCATGCATCGCGTACTTCCGCGGGGCTGAGGATGGCACTGGCAACGACTTCTGGCTCGGCACCAGGGACTGGGCGCAGAACCTGCGCTTCTATTGGCCCGACCAGCTGGATTGGGCGATTCAACCCATCCGTCGCCGCGACATGGACTTCCAGAGTCTTGGTGTCTTCTGAGTTGCCAGGCTCAAACCCGGACATTGGCGATACCGTGATCGTGGCAAGCCTTGGAGCAGCCGTCAATTGCCCTGAGAATCGATGTTGCTCTTGCTCGGCAGCGAGCAGGCCAGCTTCAAGTTCACGTGTGCGGGCCTCCAACTCATCAATTTGACGAAGCAATCCAGCATTCTCGGTTCGAAGGCGAGCGCTCGCGCGTCGTGATGCCCCGTCACACCCCTGGATCGGCGCAACCATGAGTGCCAGGAGCACGAGCAACCCCCCACGCTTCATCACTTCTTCTCGGCGGCCGGATTTTCCGGAATCAAGCGATCAATCACTCGATCAACAAGCCCATACTTTTCCATCTGAGGAGCATCGAGCCAGAAGTTTCGTTCGCAATCCTTGCCGACTTGCTTGACCGTCTTGCCTGTTGCATCAGCGTAGATGCCATACAACACCTCACGTAGTCGCAGTATTTCGCGGGCTTCGATTTCGAGATCTGTCGCCTGCCCTTCAAGCACTCCACCGAGCAGCGGCTGATGCATCAGGTTCTTGGAATTGGGCAGCGAGCAACGCTTCCCCGGAGCGCCCGAGCAGGCTATGAGCGAGCCCATTGACGCAGCCTGACCGATGATGAAGGTTGCGACATCGCAGGGGATGAAGTTCATCGTGTCGATGACACCGAGCCCTGCCGTCACACTGCCGCCAGGCGAGGTGATGTACAAATTAATATCGGCCTCGGGGTCCTCGTTCGCGAGGAAGAGCATCTGCGCGACGATCAGATTCGTCGAGGCGTCGGTCACTGGACCGGCGAGGAAGACAATGCGGTCCTTGAGAAGCCGCGAGTAGATGTCATAGGCACGCTCGCCGCGACCTTCTTTTTCAATGACGATGGGGATCAACTGGGACATGTCTATCAAGCGTCCTTCTTCGTCTTCTTGGGTTCTGGTAACTCACAAACTTCATCGACGAGGCCGTAGGCCTTGGCTTCAGCTGCGGTGAAGTACTTGTCTCGTTCTGAGTCAGCCGACACAGTCTTGTACGGCTGGCCGGTGTGATCAGCAAGAATATGGTTGAGTGTTTCCTTGGACCTGATGATCTCTTCGGCCTGAATCTTGACGTCAGAAGCTTGGCCGGTCACGCCACCATAAGGCTGGTGAATCATCACCTTGGCGTGTGGCAGAATGTGCCGCTGCCCCGCCTCGCCCGCCGCAAGAAGCACGGCCCCGCCGCTATAGGCACGACCTATGCAGTAGGTCGCGACATCACTCGAAATGAACCGCATCGTGTCGTACAAGGCGAGCGTGTCATCGACCGCACCGCCTGGACTGTTGATATAGAAGTTGATCTGCTGACCCTTCTTCTGGTCTTCGAGGTACAGCATCTGCATCATCACCCGAGCAGCTGAGGCCTGGTTGATCTCGCCGACGAGAAAGATGACGCGGTTTTCCAGCAACAACTCGTCGAGTGACATCTCGCGGGTTCGCTGGTACGAGCCCGACGCCATGACGGGGGGCATTGTGGAGACTGGTCGAGGCACCTCGATATACATTGCGGTGTGTGCGTCCTGTGTCAAGGGCGATTGTGCTCGCCTAGAGTGAGAGTAGGGATCATACTTCATGTACCTCCCGAATTAGTGCAATCGCTCACGTGGGCCAAAGTGCCCCGAGTCCATACTTGCCGGAGGCGGCACATCGGTGTCGCCTGGATCCCCAGTCGCAACATGCAGCGGCAGGCGGATTTCAAATCTGGACCCCGTGCCCTCCTCTGTCTGCAGGACAACTCTCCCCCCATGTGCCGCGGCGATACGGCGCGTGACGGCCAGGCCAAGCCCGGTACCCCGCTGGCCTCGACTGGAAGCAAATGGCTCAAAAATACTGGTGTGTGAGCCAACTGGAACACCTGGGCCGTTGTCGATGACAGCAATGAAGGCCTCTGAACGAGGTTCGTCTACGCCCGTCTCGATACGCACCTCGCCGGAACGTGCTGGAACTGCTTCAAGCGCATTGAGCACGAGATTGAGAAGGGCTTGATGCAAGGACGCCGCGTCGAATGGCACGTCAGCCATGGGCCCACTGGCATTTTGAAGCTTCACCCGCCGCTGCGAGAATGTGGGCTGCTGCAACGCAACCACATCATCAACAACGCTCGCAAGCGAGCCTGACTCGATGTCGAGATGACTCGTCCGCGACCACGCAAGCATATTGAAGGTCAGGTCGTGAATGCGGTCCAGATTGCGAGAAAGAATGGGCCAGCCCTCGCGGGCGAGTTGTAGATCGCCCCGCTGAATCGCGAGTTCAATGGCGCCGGCACCGCCCTGCAGGCCCTGCAATATATTCTTGATGGCATGGCTCACAACGGCGATTGTCTCGCCCATAGCGGCGAGACGGTCCCGCTCGCCAACGCGGCCAGCTTCGTCGATGGTCTCAAAAAGCCACACGGCAAGTTCCGCAACACCTTGACACCACGACTCTGGAGGCTCGCGAAAATCTAGGACAATCCAGCATTGTCGGTTGCCAAGGGAAATCGGAACCCGAATCGAGTGCTCACCCGCAGCTCCTTCGACCGTGACTGCGTCGGCTTGAATCGCAGTAGCAAGCGACGAACAGAACGCGGGCAATTGCAATGCGTCCGGCTGCTCCTCGCGAGTGGCAATTGACCACAACATGGCCAGCACGCGGCCCTGCACCTCGCCAGATGGCGGCAGAAAGCATGGCGGCGCGGCGCGGCGCGCTGCCTGTGTGTCGCGGGCGGGCCCGGCAATAATGTCTTCCGTCTCAATTATCCGGAGCTGCGTGCAGCCGCACGCAATTGTGTCCCCCAGGCCAATCGCAGTGATACCAACCGCAGAGCTGCCATTGACAAAGGTGCCATTTGAGGAATTGAGGTCACGCAGTGTCCATTGGTTGCCGTCAGGGGTGAGTTCAGCATGGCGACGGCTGATGGCCCGATCGCCGAGGGGCATTGCCTCTGACGAGCGGCCAAGTAGTTGTGGCTCACCTGGCGGCAAGGGGAAACGGCGGCCGCGGTCGGGCCCCTCGATGACCTCAAGTACGAGCATGAGGATCATCCTACGGTGCCAGAGACATCAAGGTGCCCCCGTCGCAAGATCGCCACACTCGATACGCTGGCTGGTTGCGATGGCAGCCCCTAAGTTCAATGCAGATATGCGTGTGATTGCCCTGATCGGCGACGACGCCTTTTTGGTGCCGTATTACACCCGCCAACTCATTGATGCCCTCGAAACCGCCCACGGCGAGATCGAGCGATTCGACTTCAATGGCGACAACACTTCTCCAGCCGAGATCCTTGACGAACTACGTACCTACGGCTTGCTGCAACAGCACAAACTCGTGATCGTAGACAAGGCTGACAGGCTGCTTGCGGCGAAAGCGGATGGTGGTGGACCAAGCAAGGCTCGTGGGCTATTTGAGAAGTATGTGGCTTCGCCCTGCGAAGACGCCACACTGCTGCTGCGAGCCGACACATGGCATCGAGGCAAGATTGACAAGGCCATTAATCAGGTTGGCGTGGTGCACCGGGTCAAGCCACTTGGGCCAGCCGACACACTGCGATGGGTGCAAGGGCGTGTCGCCAAAACCCACAACGGCAGCATCGAGCAAGCGGCGGCTGAGCGACTCGTCCGTCGAGTCGGCTGCAATCTTGCGCGGCTCGACGCAGAACTGGCAAAGCTCACGGCGATGTGTGTGGATGGATCGCCAATTGGGGTTGACCTGATTGATGAAGCCGTCCCACTGAGCCGCGAAGAAAAGGCATGGGTCATACAAGATGCGATTCTTGGTGGTGGTGCAGCGCGCGGCTTGTCAACGCTTCACGAACTACTCAGCGTTTCCAGACAAAGTGACGTGCTTGTGGCGTGGGCCGTAACCGACATGTTGCGTCGTTTGCATGCGGCATCGCGTATGCGAGAGGCCGGCATGTCCGCCCAGCAGATCCGCAAGGACCTCAAACTCTGGGGCCCAGCAGGGGACGCCACGATATCGGTCGCCAACCGCGTGTCGCCCGACAGGCTGGCGCACCTTTTGGGCGACGCGCTGAGAGGCCAACAACGACTCCGAAGCGGTGTTGGCCGGGCCGATCGCATGCTTGAGGTGATGCTTGTGGAGATTGCCGAGACGCTTGCGGCCTGACTAATTGAAGCAGTCCGCGAGGTACTGCAACAGATCATCAGTATCGACTACGCCAGAGCAGTTGTAGTCGCCCGGGCACAGTGGTGGAAGTCCAACGCAACCTAGGTCACCGATGATGATGAGCAGCCCCTTCACGCCGTCGCAAGGAATGTCCGCAAGACAACACTCGTCTGGAATACCGTCACCGTTTTCGTCGAGGCTGGTGCCGTCGAGTAAGTCGCACTCGTCTGGGCGACCATTCTCATTGCAATCAGGCGTGCTGCCATCGGCCATCTCACAGGTGTCCAGTACGCCGTTGGCATTGCAGTCGAGCAGGCCAAAGCTCTCGACAATTTGGCAAAGGTCCAGCGTGCCGTCGCCATCGCAATCGAGAGCGGGGTCGAGTGCAATCTGGCAAACATCGTCGACGCCATCAAAATCACAGTCTGTTCCGTCAGCGTCACACGCATCGCCAATGCCGTCACCATCACAATCATCTTGGGATGGGTTGGCAATCGCGGGACAGTTGTCGTCATCGTCCAGAATACCGTCGCCGTCAATATCCCCATCGATCGTCGAGCATGGCAGCAACGCTCCATTCACGAACAGGCCAAGTGATGACTCGAACTGCGTGCTCGGATCCTCGCATG
Source organism: Phycisphaerales bacterium (assembly GCA_029268515.1). Taxonomy (NCBI): domain Bacteria; kingdom Pseudomonadati; phylum Planctomycetota; class Phycisphaerae; order Phycisphaerales; species Phycisphaerales bacterium. The sequence goes on from JAQWNP010000002.1 coordinate 75,261, forward strand.
TGTCATGAACAACAAGGTCGATGAGTCCATCGCCGTCCTCGTCAGTGCCAATAATGTCGGGGCAACGGGTGAGACTCGCACCACCAGTGTCTGCCTCATCTCCCCACGTCACGCTATCTCGGCTCGTACTGGTGTCATCCCGCAACTCGAGGGAAACCGTCGTTCCTGAAGCGGGGATAGAGAGCGCCATAAATGGCCCATTGCTCGCGGTGTGCAATGCAATATTGTCCGGGAAATCCGCTGCATTCGGGCTGCCGCCACCAAAGATCAAGATCGCGCACTTGGCTGGAATGATGGTGCTAGCCGTGAACTCATTCCATATCAAGCCATTCTGAAGAACCGTCCAGCCAAACAAGTCGACATCGCTTGCAGAATTGTTGATGACTTCCACGCACTGATCTTGGCCCGGATGGAATACGCCATCACCATTCATGTCCTCAGCCGCATCGACCAAGACCTCGTTGATCACAATGGCGTCGCAGATCAACAGATCGTCGGCCGCGTCACACTCATCTGGAACACCATTGAGATTGCAGTCTTCACTGCTGTCCGTCGCAATATCACAAAGGTCAGGAATGTCATTGCCATTGCAATCTTCGCTGTCTCCCGAAGAGATGTCGCAGCGATCGGGCACACCATTACCATTGCAATCCAATCGCGTACCTGCCGCAATTTGGCAGGAATCAATTCGACAATCACTATCACAATCGAGCACGATGCTGTCTTCGACCAGTGCCGTGTGAATGTCCCAGGCATCAAGCACCAGATTGGCATTACAGTCAGAGTCGTACTCAAGCACATGGCCTGCGGCTGTCGCCGATGACAACTCATCCGACCACGCCCACGGCAGTCCATCCCCAATCGCAAGCAGGGCCGTTTCTTTGCCCGCCGCGTTGTCTGGTTGCCCAGCCAACCAATTTGTCCAGAACCATGTCTCATTCAATGGCCATTCCCAGCCCTCATCATCTGCGCCAGATGTGTCGCTTTGCGTACCACCGAGCCACAAGGAACCGTCGGCGGCAATACTCCACTCGGACAGAATCGCCACTTCTACAGCTTCAGTCCACGTAGACAAGGCTGCAAGTTCAACACCATCGATGAGCAGTCGCGGATCTGTGAGTGCCTCAACGAGCGTCTCGCCTGGACTGTTAACGATCTGATATCCCCGTCCAGACTCCAATCGGAACGCGCCAGGGGAATACCCCATTTGGCAAAGGTCAAGCACACCATCCGGCATCGGCATGCCCGTATTCGGGTCGAGGTCGAAGCATGAACCTGCAAGATCCAGCAGTGGGTCAATCGCAATCTGCCACGCGTCGCTGCACCCATCTTGGTCACAATCGTCGGTGTCATCTATGGGCGCGTCGCATGGACATTCCAAGATCCACGTTTCGGCTGCACCAGCGAACGGACCGTCCGCACCATCAAACCAGCCGCCGATGGTGAGTCCGTCGTCGACAACCGCGACATCGTATCCCCACTGCTCTCCAGGGTCGCCCGCAATTGGTTCGATATGAGAAAGCGGTTTCAAACCTACACATTGTGCGTCTTTGGTAATGATGGAGGCCCCTGACCATGATCCGCGAGCAAGATGGTCCCAGACATAGGCTCGCCCAGGATCGGCGTCCACACTGAAGTCTCCACCAGGTGCACCAACTGCAACATGGCATGGACTCGCATCGACCGACCATCCATATCGCGCCCCATCAAGCAGTGGCGCAACAAGTGGGCAAAACGCGACTGGCACATTGGGATCGAGCGCTGTGTTCAAGGCCCATAAGTCATCCGTTGCTGTCTCTCGCTCAAATGCCCACGCCATCCCACGTCCACCGTATTCCTCGGGCGAAGCGAGCAATGGCCGCGTGAAGCCGGGTTGTCCAACGGCAATGGTCGAGCCTGCAGCCGCAACGGACAAGCCGAACCAACTCTCGGGCGTGCGATAGTTGCGCTGCGCGGCGCCGAACACTGGCGGACGAAGTGTGACGGCATGCTCCCAATCTCCGCTCGAACTCCGGTGGAACACATGCACGGCTCCAAGGTTGTCGACAAGTGGTGTCGTATCAATGATTGGACATTCAATTGCGCCGGCCGCCTGCCCGTGCAAATAGACGCCGTCAAAGTCCAGCGCACACTCGATCTCCGAAACACCATCCACGGTTTCCCACTCGCACGTGCTGGTATTCAAGTAGCAGCAGGCGCCGGTCTGGCCTTGGGGGTTGACCAGCCCTGGGTTGTCGCACGACTGACCTGGAAGCCATGTCCAAGCCGAACCGAAGAGGGCGCAGCTCTCTTCGCTGAGTTGGATGCAGTTGAAGTCGTCGGGGTCGTTGGGGTCGGAGCCAGGGAGGACACACGCGCCGGTTCCGGTCATGCGAGGGTCGTCTGCAAGGGGCACGCCGACGACAAGGACATTCCCTGAGACCGCCACCGAGTATCCAAAGTAATCGAGTTGATTGATATCGTCCGGGCATGTGTCCGTATCGGCTCGGCTCAGCACAGCTTCGAGTTTCCATGAACCACTTTGCTGGCGATAGATTGCTACGGCCCCTGCTTCTTGCAAGAGCGTGGTCCCATCAGCAGGTGCGGCTGCTGCGTAGGGCAATCCAATGGCAATAATGTCCCCATCAACAGCAACTGCATGTCCAAACTGCCCAGCAGTTGGGTCGACGTTGGCATCATCAAAAAGATCGCTTGCCGGGCTCGGCTCATCTTCGTCGATGTCCCACGGATCAAGTCGGTGCACGATCCGCCACTGCCCCTGCGAGTCAGACAACACATAGGCAGCGCCGGTGTTATCACCAACCAAGGGAGGCGTGTCGGCACCGGGCGCACCAAGAACCGCCGTCAATCCGCCGAGTAGATCACCGTCAAGGTCGACGGCATAGCCAAGGTGGTCAAGATCCGTTGGAGTCAGGTCGCCCGAGAAATATCCATTCGCTCCGCCCACAACAAGCGATGGGCCCCATACGCCAGCCGTGCTACGGATGAGCGCCTGCACCGCACCTGCTTCAAGTGCACCCAACGCTGCAGACGGAGCCCCGATGAGGAGCCGATTGCCATGACGGTCCAAGGCAGCACCAAATCGATCCCCTGCCGTCCCGCCCGGAAGCAATTGTTCAAAGGCGGCCGACGACTGCGCTACTGCCGCGGGAGGCAGTGACAAAATCAGCGAGATGAGGGTCGGTCGAATCATTCTGTGTTGGCACGCTCTACCTGCCCCCCCAGGTGAGAAGTTCCAGTCTACTCCTCGTTGGACTTCTCAGGGACTGTAAAACGATGAGTCTTGTGCGGAGAACGTGGGGCGGCAAGAGCAGCGACACTTATTTTTGAGTCAATCCCGCCGCACAATGACAGTGTCATTCTGCCCACCAAAGCCAAATGAGTTGCTGAGGCACACGTCCACTGAAGCCTCGCGGGCCGTATTTGGCACATAATCGAGGTCGAGTTCGGGGTCGGGGTCGGTCAGATTGATCGTCGGTGGAATCACGCCATTCTTCATGATCAGCAGGCAGGTGATGAGTTCCACCGCGCCAGCGGCGCAAATGAGGTGCCCCATCATCGACTTGATACTGGTCATCGGAATACGCGGAGCGTTCTCGCCGAAGACTCGCTTGACCGATGCGGTCTCGATTGAGTCATTCTCTTGGGTGCTCGTGCCATGCGCCGAGATGTAGTGCACGCCCGGCCGGCCGTCCTGGCCCGTAGCCATTGGATCAATGCCCGCCTGCGCCAGCGCTGCGTGCATCGAAGCGGCCGGGCCACGTCCTTCTGGATGCAGGTCGGTAATCCGGTAGGCATCGGCGCTCGATCCGTAGCCCGTAATCTCGGCGAGGATGTTGGCGCCGCGTGACTCAGCATGCTTCAAGGTCTCCAGCACGATGACCCCCGAGCCTTCGCCCATCACAAACCCGTCACGCGAGCGGCTGAATGGACGCGACGCATGCGTACAGTCGTCGCCTCTGGTTGAAAGTGCCGTCAAACGATTGAAGCCTGTCATGCCAAGCACGTGCAGCATCGTGTGTGTTCCGCCACTGATCATCACATCGGCATCGCCTCGCTGCAGAATGTCGCAGGCCTCGCCGATTGCTTGGGTGCTTGCAGCGCAGGCCGTCAGACAATTGAAGGCGGGGCCACGCAAGCCAAACTCACGAGCGATATGAGCAATTGGCTCGTTCGGTTCCTGAGCCACCTCGTACGCGCAGGCGATGTGCTTCTTGGCCGCTTCGAGCCACTCGCTGTCATCAATTGACTCACCATTCCACGCAGACAGGCTTGTCTTCTGATACGAGTCAAAGTCCAATACCCCCTCGCCCGAACCCAGATACAGCCCGCAGCGGCGGCGATCAAGGCCCTGCATATCACCGAGGCCCGCCGAGTCCCATGCCTGCCGCGCCGCGCCGAGCGCAAAGGCAGTATGCATGCCGGGCTGGCCGTGACGTGATGCATCCTCGACATAGTTGGTCCAGTCGTAACCGCGTACCTGGTTCGCAAAATTTGTCGGGAAGGTCGATGCGTCGAATCGATCGATGGCTGCCACAGCGGTGTCGCCAGCGACCAGTCGCTTCCAGACCGACTCGATGTCATGGCCCATCGGAGTAATCCACCCGGCACCTGTGATAACCACACGGCAACTCATGACGAGGGCCCCTTGGAAAGAATCGTGGCGGTGTTCTGCCCACCCTGGCTTGCCGTAATGACCAGCACATGGCTGAGCGACGTTGGCCTGCCGGGCAATCGCTGAGTGGCGAGGCACTGCGCCGCAACAGCGAGTTGCACGCCACCGTGTCCGGCGCAGCAGTTGCCGGTTGCGGGCGTAATCAAGATGCGAGGAAGCGTGTCGGCATGCGTCCCCAGCGCAGCCTGCAAGCCACCAGATTCGCCTGCGTCAATGCCCACAATGCCAAGTCCCATCGGAACAACAGCGTCGATATCCGAAGCCTTCAAGTTGGCTTGGGTGAGTGCCAGGCTGATGGCATCCCCGATTGCTTCTGCCGAAGCGGCCGTCAAAACGTTGTCTTCGATGCTCTGTGTACAGGCAAGGCCCGACACAATCGCTTTCATTGTTGCGCCACGCGCCGCAGCATGCTCGACGGATTCGAGTACGAGAATACCGCCGCCTTCGCCAAGCACAGTGCCTGCTGCATCATCGGCAAATGGGCGAACAAGCGTGGCAGGATCGTCATCGCTCGTGGCAGCAACGACACGGCCAGCACACTGCTGTCGCCAAGTCGCAAGCACGTTGAGCCGGCTCTCGACGCCTCCAGTAAGACATACATCGGCGGCGCCGCGTTGAATAACACGCATTGACTCGGCCAGTGAGAGTGTGGCGCTCGACTCCCAACATGTAACCGTATTGCTCGGTCCTTGACAGTCATGCACGATCGTCACGTGACAGGCGAGCATATTGGGGAGGTACTTCAGCAGCCACAGCGGTGTGAGATTCTCAATACCCTCGCGTCCCCAGTGGTGCAGATCAAAGTTCCCATTGTCATCGCGACTTGTGACGAGCGCGGCGCCGAGTTCATTCACATCGGCCGCAATCAACCCGGCGCCAATATGGCAGCCCATGCGTGGTGGCGAAATAGTGATCTCACCCTCGCCGCCCCCTGCCGTGACAAGTCCAGCGTCGGCCGTTGCTGCGAGTGCAGCTGCGACAGCGAGTTCAACGTCGCGGCACATGACCTTGGTCGCCTTGCGGTAATGCTTTGGGACGATCTTGCGAATCGAAAACTCGTCGGCTGGCAATTCGCCAGCAAACGGACAGGCCCAATTCGAACCATCAAAGGACTCCAGCCGGCGAATGCCAGAACGGCCATCCTTCAGCGCGTCCCACAATGGGTCGATGCCAATGCCCAGTGCGGTGACGGGTCCGATTCCTGTGATGGCGACTTGGCAGCTCATGGCCGTGGATTGTATGACTCGGGCACGCCGGCCGTACGACTCGGACCAAAGCCCATACGCTGACGGCATGTCTATTGAAGTGAGCAAGGCAACATTGGCAATTGGCATTCCTGCCGCAGCCATGATCATTGACGCCGATTATGGGCATCATTGGCCTGATCGAAGGCATCGTGTATCTGGCCTGCCCGGACCAACGCTTCTATGACACCTCTATGGCTGGCGAGAAGACCTGGTTCTAGCTCATGGGTGCGAGCCGTCGCGCGATCAGCATCGCCATCTCAAGTGCCTGCTCATAGTTCAGCCTCGGGTCGACCAGTGATCGATAGCCGTCATGCAAATCGTCGTCGGTCAAGCCTCGAGCGCCGCCGGTGCACTCTGTGACATTCTCACCGGTGAGTTCAAAATGCACGCCGCCAAGATGTGAACCGCATGCGGCGTGAATATCGATGGCCTGCTCAAGTTCAAGCAGAATGTCCTCGAAGCTGCGGGTTTTAATACCCGCTTCGGTCTTGCGTGTATTGCCATGCATGGGGTCACACACAAAGAGCACCGTACGACCGGTCGACTTCACTGCATCAATGAGGGCCGGCAAATAGTCCCCAACCTTCGCTGCGCCATACCGATGAATCAGCGTAAGACGTCCAGGCTCGTCGTCTGGGTGCAGCACGTCGAAGAGTTTGGTCAACACCGACTTCATATTCACTGGGTCGAGTGCAGGTCCCATCTTGATGGCGATAGGGTTGCGAATACCACGGAAGAACTCTACGTGCGCTTCGTCAATCCCTGCCGTTCGCATACCAATCCATGGAAAATGCGTCGAAAGGTTGTACCAGCCATCACGACGTGGCACGCTGCGGGTCAATGCCGCTTCGTATGGAAGCAATAATCCTTCGTGGCTCGTGTAGAAGTCGACACGAGAAATATCAGCGACCGAGATGCCGCTCAGGGTCTCCATGAAACGAACCGACTCGCCAATCGACTCGACGATGCTGTGAAACTCGGTCGCCCGCGGCGAGTGCTCGACAAAGTCGAGTTCCCAATACTCCGGGTTGTGTAGATTGGCAAACCCGCCATCGACGAGGCTGCGAATGAAGTTGAGTGTAAGTGCCGAACGCTCGTACCCGCGCAGCATGCGCCACGGATCGGGAAGTCGACTCTTCTCGTCGAAGGCCGGGCGATTGACGATGTCGCCGTAGTAACTGGTGAAGGACTCGTCACCGCGTGTCTCCATTGAATCGCTTCGCGGCTTAGCGTATTGCCCTGCGAATCGCCCAACACGAATGACGCGGCGGTGCATGCCGTGCACCAACACCAGCGACATCTGCAAGAGGATCTTCAACTTATTGGTGATGACACTCGACGTGCATTCACCAAATGACTCCGCACAGTCGCCCCCCTGCAAGAGGAACCGCTTGCCGGCTGCAGCCTCGGCGAGTTGACTCTTCAGCGATTCGATCTCCCAACTCGTCACCAGCGGTGGCATGGCGGCCAACTCACCGGTCGCCTCGGCCAATGCCTCAACGTCGGGATATGCGGGTTGGTGGCGGGCTGTCTTCGCTCGCCACGAATCGCTTGTCCATTCCGTCATTCCGAGTGGGATCCTCTAGAGGGGGGCTATGATGCGGGCGAGAGGACTCGAACCTCCACGGGTTGCCCCACTGGTACCTAAAACCAGCGCGTCTGCCAATTCCGCCACGCCCGCGTGCGTGTAATGCCGATTATGAACCATGAAGTACCCTCAGGGCTACCCCGAACCCACTGAAAGCCAACGGAACCATCAGTTATGTCATATGCCACCATCGCCGGAACCGGACTCATTCCCCTTCTCTCTCGCATCGTGCTTGGTGCGGGCTTCTTCTTTGCCGGGTGGCATGCCTGCTTCAATGAAGTGCCCTTTACCCAGCAAGAGATCCGCATTCTGGAGGATGGCCCGGCAGTGCCGGTCCAGGTCTCTCTTCAAAAAGAGGCCCCCCCAGCAGCGGCACCTGCCCCAGCAGCGGCACCTGTAGAGAAGCCAGTGGCTGAAACCGCCCCCGAGCCCAAGCCGGATGCTGTGGCAGAAACGCCACGCCCAATTGGGCCCCTTGCCGGCGCTACACCGAGCAAAGGCGGCGTCATGCGAGCTGCAGCCGAGCGAATCACCATCCAACTACGTACAGGCGGAGTGGGCGAGTTTTCTGAGCCACTGGCCTGGGCCGCAGCTGTTGCCAGCCTTGTCGGCGGTGCCCTGCTCTTTATTGGCCTCTTGAGCCGCCTCTGGGCCTTTGCCATGGCCGTCATGCTCGGGGCATCATTTTGGTTCTCCAGTGTTGTGGAGGCAGGCATGTTCTCCACCGATCCATTCCTGTGGACCTCGAGCCAGCAAACCTTCCACGAGATGTTCGCCACACTCGCCTTCTTTGTGCTGGCCGTCGGCATCCTGATGACTGGGCCAGGTGCGCTGTCGGTCGATGGAAGTATTCGCTCGAAGCCGCGGGTAGAGCCCTCAACAAGCCTCTCTTCCTCGAGCGACATCAAGTAAAGCACGCCTACTCTTTCGCGTCCTTTCGCCGATTCGGCCCGAGCGTCTCGTATGCTTTGCAGCCGGAGCCATACGTTTGATGAGCGCACCCACCTCTTCAATTTCAACTGGACCGGGGCACAGCCTGCGACGGCTTGGGCCCTGGACCATTTCACTTGCTGTGCACGCGGGGCTGATCGCCATTGGATTTGCCTTGACATGGTCCATCATTCGGCTTGATGAACGATTGCCTTCGCCCATTGTGACCTCCTCTGACATCGTGCTGACACCAGTCATGCCACTGCACACTGGGACGGCTACTGAGTCGTCTTCAACGGCCACGAGCATCCCAATGCCGACCATTACATCCACACCGACCGACACACCACGAATTGATGGGCCCGCACCGGCCGCCGCAAGCAGTGTCAGTACCCCAACTGCGTTCGCAGGCGCATCGATGCAGCAGGCCCGTGAAGTCGTTTTTGTCATCGATGTCAGCGGCAGCATGATTGCATGGATCCAATTTGTCATCGACGAAGTAGAGCGAACCCTCGGCTCGATGAGCAGTGATCAGCAATGCGCCGTTATCTGTTTCGCAGGCGAGGATGTCCGCGTGATGCCGCGGGGTGGACTGGCATTCGCGAGCCCAGCCACAGTGACGTCACTCATCGATGAATTGCGGACAACTGCATCGCAGCGATTTGGCGTTGGTTCAGACCCCGTACCTGGCCTCCAAGCCGCAGTCGCAATGAAACCAGAATTGATCATGCTGCTCAGCGAAGGCCTAGATGGGCGGGGTCGATGGGCAGTTGACCGCGACGCAACGCTTACAGCGCTCGACTCCATGAATCCACGTCGCGGGTCAGGGAATCGGCCCATCCGCATCAGTTGTATCAGACTTGTCACGGACAACTCGCCCGACGAGGCTGCCTTAATGGGCGAAATCGCCAGCCAACATGGCGATGGCCACGTACACCGCGTCACCCTGGAGGAACTTGATCGATGATCATTCGACGTCTCGTGCCAGCATTGGCAATTCTGCTATTCGCTTCGCCAGTCGCCGCAGCACCAACAGCGAGAAGTTTTGCATCCGCCTTCTTTATCTCTCGCGGAGCAAATGGCGACATTGAAATCCTCGGAACCAGCGTGACGTGGTTGCTCTTGTGCATGTCTGCAGCGGCCGTTGGCCTTGCTATTGCCATGGCTATGGACAACCGCCGCCAGACAATTATGCCCGACGGCTTTGTGAAAGCAATGGAAGCTGACATCAACAGCAGCCGGTTTCGTGAAGCCATGTCGCGAGCTGAGTCTGACGAGAGCTTCATCGGACAAATTATGGCCGACGCCATGCGGCAAGCGCCGCACGGCTGGAAGGCCGTGGTGCGAGCACTTGAGCAGGCTTCAGAAGAGCACACACTGACAAGACTTCGCCGTATCGAAGTGCTCAACATCATCGGGCAGGTCAGCCCAATGATCGGTTTGTTTGGCACGGTCTACGGCATGATTTTGGCTTTCTCCGCCATCGTCGCCTCGGGCGGCGCGGCCGACCCGGTCATGCTCGCCGGCGGCATCGGGACCGCACTTACCACAACGTTTTGGGGCTTGGTCGTGGCTATTCCATCGCTCGCGGCCTGCGCGATGTTGCGAGGAAAAATCGATGCCATGACAGCCGAGGCAACGCTCGCGGCCGAGGACTTGCTTGGCCGATTCCGTCCACGACGTGAGAAAAGCCACTCGGACACAGCATGAGTCGGCGCCGTATCGAAACTTCCGTGCAGGCGAACATGACACCACTGATTGATGTGGTGTTCTTGTTGATCGTTTTCTTTGTGCTCGTCTCTCGCATTGTTGACGAGGACCGGCCGCGGCTGGATCTTCCCTCACCGGTACCACCTGCCACCATGGTTCCTCCTCCCGGACCTCGGGCAATTGTAAGTGTGGTGGACGGCGCATCGCCGACCTATCACCTCGCGGGCGCTGTATACGAAGCCAACGAACGTGGTCGTGCGGCACTCGGTACTGCCATGGCCGCGTTGGTTCGCCAGGTGCCGGACACAGCTGTGCAGGTACGCGCCGCACGGAGTACATCATGGGACATGGTCGCTCCCATCCTGGAAGAAGCACGATCGGCTGGGGAGGCCGCTGGCACCACTATTCGCGTACAACTCGCCACCACGCGGGAGCATGCGCCATGAGCTTGTTGGCTCGCCCCCGCACAGGGCGTACCACTCAAGTGGGCCTGCAGATCGCCCCACTGATTGATGTCGTGTTCTTGCTGCTGATGTACTTCATGGTGGCAACCGATTTTAGCCCCTCCGAAGAAGTGTTTCGATTGGAGTTGCCGCCACTCGCTGCGGATATTGCCGATCCACTGGACATCCTCGACGAGCCGCTACGCGTGCATCTGGCAGCGGCAGGTTCGAGCGGTACGTTGGCGCGTTTGACTCTTGATGGCCCTTGGTCTGTAGCCGGATCACCCGACGGTCTTCGTGACTTCTTGGAGGCGTCCATCACACCACAAGGAACGCTCTTCCTGCCCGACCACCCGATCATCATCGTGCCCACCGGTCAGGTGGCCTGGTCTCATGTCGTGGAGACATTCAATGCAGCGGTGGCAGCAGGATGCACCAATGTGACGTTGGAGACGCCCTCGTGATTGCTGCCATGCTCACGCTCACCATGCTCAATGTCGGTGACATTGCATCACATCGTGCCGATTGGGCTGATGCAACGAGCGAGCCTGCCAAGATCGAGGCCGGGTTGTCGTTACTGGATGCGTTGCTCAGAGAGGAATGGAAGAATGAGTTAACGATTGACCTCGCAATGCTCGGACTTGCCGATGCCCAACGACATGCCGCCGCAGTAGCGATGATCAATGAGGCATTAGTTGTATCAATGGATGTGGATACAGCCCTCCGATCGCAGGCCGAGCAAGGCGTGAGAGTGTCGCTTGATGCTGCTCGTTGGGCCCGCGCCCGTGGACTGGCCTGCGCGGCAAAGGCATTGCTCATCGAAGCAGGCGAACAAGATGCGGAGGCAGCGAAGGTTGAAGCCTTGGTGCATCTTGGCCCGTTACTTGAACGAGATCGCGATGGAAGGGCTCGACGATTGGTCTCGCACCTCTACCTTCGGTCGGGCGATACCCACCAAACGTTATCGATTTTGAAGTCCATTCGAGAATCCTCGTCGACAGAACCACTCGAAGATGCCGCAGCAACCGCGGTCTCGCTCCGACTCAACGGAGGCAGTCAGTGGCAATCAACCTTGCGAGCAACAAGCGAGCCATGGCAAGTTGTGCTCTATGCCGAGGCTGCAATGGCAGCCCTACAACACGCAGACCGACCCCTCGAAGCACTGCGTGTGTCGGTCGCTGCGAACGTGTCACTCCAACGATGTGGCATGGACCAACGCGATGCCTTTGTGATCGCCTCGGCGATGGCCGCTCGGCTCAATGTACAGAGCATCTCTGACCAAGACATGGTGGATCTCGAGTTGGTCGCGGTCGTGGGTGCCGCCGAAGCCGCGCTTGCCGATGGCCAGCCAATGCAAGCCGCCAGCTGGCTTCGTTTAGCCCTTCAGGGCGTAGCCCCCTCCCTACCAGCCAGCGAAGCATCGACTGTACTCGCTCAAGCAGAAGCTGCAAGCGGCCAGATGCTCGCGGCTATGCGAGCGTGGATGTTTGCAGCTGAACAGCGAGGGCCACAGACCGCTAGGCGAATCGACCAAGCGGCCAGCATTGCGGCACGCCTTGCTCGCGGTCCGCATCGTGACGAGGCATTGGCCGTACTGGAACTGGCTGCAACATCCGGTGAACGGATGGCTGCTTGGACCCGCACGTTGGCGGCGATTGAAGTGACGATGGGGACTATTGATGTGGCAGTTGAGCGGCTGCAACAGATCCCACCAGGAGGGGATGATCAAATCGAAGCCATGCGAGAGATCGGCCATGTGCTGCGGGATCGAGCGCAACGATTGGGGGGTTGGCAAACCGGCGATGATGACTCGCTTCAGGTTGCCTATGCCTCGGCCTTAGCAGCCGCGGCACAGCAACACAATCATCTCAGGTCGGCCAAGGCGGAGCCAATAGCCGCTGGGCTTGCAGCAATAATTGTTTACTCCACCCTGGAGCAAGACGGCCCTGCAGCCGCAAGGGCAATAAGTGAAAATTTGAAGGCGCTCACGTGGCTGACAGGGGACGATCGTCTCCAGCTCGATGCCGTTCTCGCTGCTACTGCAGGCGATGCTGATGGCTTACGAGCAGTACTTGCTCGCGCGCGTGATGCTGACTCAATTACCCGTCATGTGCTGCAACGAGCGGGTTCTCTGAGCGTGGAAGTCGCGGCCAGCGTGGTGGGTACTTTTGAGTCGCTCCCCCCGCCCAGCGGCCAACCCGATGCAATCCTCGCAATCGCCGAAGTACTGCGACGAGCCGATCAGTGCGATGATGCCGTGAAGTGGTACGACGCTGTACTCGCAAGCGACCCATCACTCTTTGCAGCAGTACTCGGTCGCTGCGATTGCCTTCGGCACTCCGATGATCGAGCAATGCTCGCTGAAGCCGCCCGTGGCTACCGCCGCATTGCCGCGATGCCACGCTCAGACAATCCAGACCGCTGGCGAGCAGCGAATACACGGCTGCTGGAAGTCCTCCGACGAGCAGGAGCAAACCGTGCGAGGCTCGATGCCATGCTGGCCCGTCTGCAAGCAATCGATCCAGACATCTCTGACCACTGAGCGGGTCGCTCGTGATCCTGGCATCAACTCATCCGGCCATTGTCATTAAATGGTCTGCTGTGAGATCAATTCGCGACCGAAGGCGTTGGAGAATGGAGTCGAGCCGTTGTGACACACGGGACTCGCTGCATCCAACCGTGATGCCAACCTCCCGCATGGTGAGCGACTCGTAGTAGTACAGCGAAACGATCATCTGATCGACATCATCTAGATCACGCGTAATCCACTGCCGTAGATCACGTCTCTGGGTCGCTCGGCTTGGACTGACCGCATGACGTTCAGGCAGGCACACTGGGTCATCATCCTCACCACCTGATGCTGTCGAAATCGTGACCACAACTGGCGGAGCGTCTTCACCGATGATTCGAGCGTACTCCGCGTCACCGACGTCCATTGTTGCTCGCAACTCATCGCCGTCCGGATGACGGCCAAAGCGAGCGAGGAACAAGTCAACCTGCTGCTGCACAATCTTTGCCCGGCGACGCATCAGCCTTGGCACATGATCGAGCGAACGCAGCCAATCTTGCATGGACCCCCCAATACGACGGGAGCTGAAGGTCTCGAACTTCACGCCTTGGGCCGGATCAAACCGGTACATCGCATCTTCGAGCCCTAAGTAGCCTTGTTGCACAAGATCATCGACCTCGATATGGCTAGGGAGCATTGACCGCATTCGCTCAGCAATCGGGCGAACATGCGTTCGCATGTAGTGAATGGTCAAGGTTTGCTTCGCCTCCAAACAGCGATGCTGCGTCCAAGCATCCCAACATGCTTGAATGGAGGGGTCAATTGAACGTCCCACCCGAGGGGACCGCCTCCCCTCAATACTGGAGTCCATTATCCGTCCGTGCCGCCGAATCGAAGTCGATTGTTCGACCTCGCTCAGCGACGACTGCTGCCGCGCAATCCTGCTCATATGACCGTCCTTGGTCTTGTTGGTGCCTTCTCTCTCCTGGCAACGCCATCCGAAGCGTTGCCCAACAACTGACATCGGATGAACAGCAGGGCAAGCAGAAGGCTGATGCTTTGAGAAGGAAAAGTGGTTGTGACGAGGATTGGCACATTTTATTCTCGGACGTTGCTCGTCCGAGAATGTTCAGAACCCCCCACTGCTACTGCAGAATGGGAATCACGAGTTGCACAAATACACCAAGCAACACACCCACCAAGATCAGTGCGGAAACCACCAATCCCGACATCACCGCCACTTGGCGAGCCCATGGCCCGTCTTGGTCAATCCACAATGCCTTGTAGACCATCGCCACACCGATTACCAACGGAATGCACAGCCAGTACCAACCGACTACCAGCTCTGGGAAGGGCTGCAAGAATGGAATCCAAGCCAACATCATGTGGCCTCTACGCGGCGTTCACGCTGCTGCCCTGGCCGTGGATAGAACGCCTCGAGAATGACGACGACGTTCATCAGCCCAGCCAATCCAATAAAGAGGGTTCCCACTGAATTCACGTGACCAAGGCTCCGCCACGCCCGTTGCTCATCCTCGGGCATGTCCTTCACGATCGCTTGATTCACTGCATCAATCGCCATCACGACTGGCCCAACACCTACCTGGGCATAGAACCAAAGGTAATCGTCCTCCGAATCCACAGAATCGACGCCACCAATGAATAACCCGCCAAGCACCAACACCGCCATCCCCGCAAACACACGAATGGCTCGTATACGTTGGCCGAGGTACCAGTGGCCAAGACCCGGAAGCACCCAGGCCAGAATGGCGGCTACGGGCTCTAACGTGCGTTCAGGCGTTGAATCTTGGGGGCGTCGGGTCATGCGGGTAGTTCGGGCTGCTCCGGACGCGAGTCCTCAGGAGATTGCATTGTCGGCTTCAGTGGAGTCCTCGGCAAGCCGATGGCCCATAGTAACGATCTTGATCGTTCCCTTTCATTGGAGCCTCACGAGATGTCATACCAGCACATTCATGGCGACCAGCTTCGCCCACCGAACCCCCTCAGCGTTGTAGATCGCCGATCAGGCGCCGATCGCAGAGACATGGTCACGCCAGACGCCACTAATCTGGAGCGTCGCCGTGGGCCGGGTCGCCGCAGAACCGACTTCCTTCGCGCTGCCGAAGAGGGCGAAATGACGGCTGAGCAGATGTTATTCATTCAGGCGATCGACACATTTAAGCGAGTCAATGGGAAGACATTCCCAACATGGACGGACGTCCTCGAAGTCGTACGAAAACTCGGCTATCGCAAGACAATGGATAGCGAACTCAATCTTGGTGCTGACTGCGAAGACTGGACTGAGCCGTCAGATGCCGACAGTGGCATGAACCACTACTCGTCACAAGTTGAAGATAACGCCGCCTAGCCGTCCCAGATCTAGTGGTTCTCGTACCAGTCCACATTGATCTGAATGTACTTCGTCCACTCTTCAGGCAAGTCTTCCTCTGGGAAGATTGCCTGAACTGGACACTCGTCGACACAGAGACCGCAGTCGATACATGTGTCGGGATCGATGTACAACATCTGAGACGGATCAAACTCGGCCTCATCCTTCGTTGGATGAATGCAGTCAACTGGGCAAACATCTACACAGGCCCCGTCTTTGGTGCCAATACAAGGCTCAGCGATGATGTGCGTCATCGAGCACAGTCTCCTTACAAATGGGCTCAAACAAGCCCGTATGGTAGCAGGCTGCCCCGTCGTCAAATGGGGCTCTGTTACTGAGAAACTGTCGACCAAACCAAGCGATCGCCTCCAACGAACCAAAGAACGATACTCAAATACAGAACCGTTTCAGGTCCGAAGGCCCGCTCCTTGCTCACCTCAAATCGAACGTGGGTGGAACTCGAAGGCCCCGCCTTGGCTGACCCAAAATTGAACACGGGCGGAGCTTGAAGGCTCCGCCCGTGTGTATGAACTGAATCGCTGAGAAATAGGCGCTATCTGCGTCTAGTTGCCTTCTTGCGAGTCGCCTTCTTACGGGTGGCCTTCTTACGAGTGGCCTTCTTACGAGTGGCCTTCTTGCGGGTGGCCTTTTTGCGACCACCAGCTTTCTTTCTTGTGGCACGTTTCTTTGCCATGTATTTGATCTCCTGTTTCTACGCTAGCGTGTCGGAGAATGCGCAGGAACTGCGTGCGGAACGTCCGCTTAGCAAAATTTTTACCTTCATCGGGCCTGTCTGTGAAGTCTCTTGACAGAAAAAAAATTACTATGGGAGAATACATGCAGTGGATAACACCTCCGTGATACACATCATCGTCCATGGATCGGCGGGCCGTATGGGGTCTGCGGTGACCTCAATTGCTGGCGAGATGTCAGACTTTGAGCTTGCTGCAGGAGTCAGGCGTCTTGAGCAATATTCTGATGCTGATCGGGCCAAACTTGCGTCACTTCAGCCAGATGTTGTACTTGATTTCACGCTCGATCCAGGACCGCTGGCGGGATTGGAATTAGCCCAAGAATCTGGCTGCCCATTGCTGGTAGGAACAACCGGCATGTCGCAGCAAACTACTGAAAAAATAGTACTTGCAAGCAAAAGTCTCCCTGTACTCCTGGCTCCAAATACATCGATCATGGTGGCTCAGATGCGACAGCTTGTCACCACTGCAGCGGCCTTTTTTGGAGTGGATACAAAGGTATCTATTGAGGAGACGCACCAATCAACCAAAAGGGATGCGCCGTCTGGAACTGCCCTTGATTTAGCCGCTGCGATCAGCGCCGTTAATCCAAAATCACAGGTTCGAGACCACATCAAAAGCAACCGCATTGAGGGGGCTTCGCCATCCCACGAAATCAGTTTTGAGACCCCTGAAGAAATTTTTAAAATATTTCATAATGCGCGATCAAATAGGGCCTATGCGCTGGGTGCGCTCACTGCAGCCCGCTGGATTGTTGGCCGTTCTCCGGGTTGTTATTCGATGGCCGATGTGGTCACATCGCCTCCAAAATGATCGCTTCATGGTGACATCTAACTACGATGTCCGGTGTCGATCCTTCCTTGTCTGTCCTTAATGGTCACCTTTTTTATGGCCTCTAGATTGGTGGTTTCTTAGAAATGTCCAGTGGAATTGAGCAACGTGAACTTTCCTGTGGTGCAAGATTGGTCGCTGAGCCTATCGCCGGTGTTTCATCCGTCGCAGTCAGTTGGCTTTTGTCCGCTGGCACGGCAACCGACCCACCACATGCTGACGGATATGCGGCGCTGTTAAGTGAATTGATCTTTCGTGGTGCAGGCGGATTGGATAGCCGCCAACTGAGTGATGCTTTTGATCGAATCGGTGTACAACGTCACATCACAGTTCGTTCAAGACACATGGCATTGTCTGCGAGTATGGTCAGTGATCATGTGAATGAAGCAATCGATCTTCTCACAACAACAGTGCAACAACCACTTCTTCCAGAGGCGGCATTAGATCCAGTACGAAGTCTATGCCTGCAGTCAGTTAAGGGCCTTGACGATGATCCTCAACACCTTGCCATGGTGCGTTTAGCACAGTGCCATTTGCCAGAACCCTTCAATCGAAGTGGCTACGGACAAGAAGAGGTACTGATTGGTGCTGGTATCGATGAACTTCGTGAGCACTGGGAAACAAGAGCAGTAGCGGATGGATCAATCATCGCAGTTGCTGGGAACATTCAAGTGGACGAGATTGCCGAACGGTTTGACCAGGCGCTTCTTGGGCGCGTCGGCCAGGTCTCAGAAATCGACGTAGCTGCAAAAGGGGCAATGGGCCGCCACCACTTCGAGGCAGATGCTTCGCAGGTTCACCTTGGTATCGCATTCAATGCGCCGAAGGAAGCCGATCCCACAAGCATGCTGCAACGTTTGGCGATTCGTGTTTTGAGTGGCTCAAGTAGTGGGCGTTTATTTACAGAAGTCAGGCAAAAGCGTTCTCTCTGTTATAGCGTGGGCGCTTCCTATCACTCTGGAAGAGACCGTGGCTATGTCACAATCTATGCAGGAACTACTCCAGAGCGGGCCCATGAAACACTTGAGGTGTGTCAGATGGAGTTGGCCAGGATGGCTCAAGGCGTGACGGAGCAAGAATTCCAGCGGGCTGTCATTGGCCTCAAAAGCCGGCTCATCATGCAAGGTGAATCAACGCAAGCCAGGGCAGGTGCACTGGCTTATGACATGGATCGGCTCGGCCATGCTCGTTCACTTGCCAGTATTGCCGATCAAATCGACGAAATTGACTGCCATCAACTCAATGAATATCTATCAAAACACCCATTTCAGCCGGAAACGGTTGTTTCACTTGGTTCTCGAGATATTCAATAGCTTGGCTGCTTGCGGCGATTCGCCCCTCAAGCAGTGCTAAGATGCCCAGATGCAGCAACAAATGACTGATCTCATTAAGCCGGGCAATAGGGTGAAGGTGACCCAGCAGACACCCCTGCGTGATCGCACCTGGTCAACCTGTGTCGAAGGAATCATCAACCGCTATCGTCAGGCAAAGACCGGTTCATGGTTTGCGCACGCAAAGGATGATCAGCTCTGGCTTGATCGCCTGGAACTGCAACTAGACGACGGCGAAATCACCATTTTGAACCTTGACCAGTACACGCTGATTGAAGCAGCCTAACCACAGCTGTGGGCTGTTCTTGCTCAACGGATAAGTTCAGTCGATGTATTTCTTAGTTGCTAAGAAATGCATTTTCTGCCTGCTTCACATTTGCGGACATCAACTGTGCAAGCAGCTCCGTTTGAATCGGAGAGAGATTGCCCGCTTCGTAATTTTCGAGCAAGAACACGACTAAACGAGAGAGTACAACCTCGAAATCCATGAGGGAAGCGCTGGCGGCAGCAATTCTTTCATCAGCACCGATGACCGAAGTGCCAGCCTGTAGCTTCTGTTCAGTTTCTTTTGAAACGATCAAGAAATCAGGCATATCCTCACGAATTTCAACGATGGCGCGTTCGGTTTGGCTGGGTACTGAATCGGCGTCTTGTTCACCTGGCTCGTTCTCTCGCAGATAAAGCATGGCATCAATCATGGCTTGTTTGAGTACCTTGCTTTCTATTTTCTCAGGAACCTCCGATGGAACCGTTTGAGAGGTTGTTTGTGTATTGCCCGCCTTGGTCGCTGGTGGAATCTCAAGTGCGAAAACGTCATCGAACTGTTGGCCATCCTCTTGAAGCATGATGACGCGAAGCATGCCGTTCTCGTTGGTGGCGGTGTTTGGAAGTGGGAAGCGATAGAGATACGTATCAGTGACATCATCCCAGTGCGCCTGATTGGTAGACAGGTCACGAAGATCTGTTTCCCAGAGGCCCAGTGGCGGAGCATTCCGAACGCGCCCGGTCGAATCGCTATAGGTAATCGCCATCTGTCCCGTCGACTTAATAGGATCTCCTGTTGGATCCATGAACTCGACACGCAGTTCGACCACGGGTGGGCTCATGTCTGCCTGATTGATGACGCGGGTGAGCGGATGCACGCGCATGGACTTTGGCCATAAAGTCCAGACACCGGTGGCATCTTTATTTTCTAGGGCCTGCTTCTGTGTGGATGATTGACAGCCCCAACTGCCAAGGAAGCTGGTCAAGAGGATCAAAACCGTGATGGTGTAAAGCCAAGTATTCATGGCAGACAAGAATAACCTTCTATGGCGGCAATCTTGTCAGAATTTTATCGATTCGACCAAATGCTCAGGGTTCTATAGTTGGCTCATCAAGATCAGCTGCGAGCCGGTCAATAGCCACATTAAGCATGTCATCAGTGACATATTGATCAGTTGCAATCATCTCTCTGACGGCCTCAATTCGGTCCTCACGAGGGGGGGCCATTGATTTGAGCATCCCGAGGAAGCGGGCATGATCAGAAACATCTATTCGGTCGGTGTTGATATCAGATTCGCCGGGGCGAAGTTGATTCGCGCTTCCGCGCAGTCCTTCCGAATCGCTATCTGGTCGCTTCGGTCGATCTGACGGTCCCACCTGACCGCTGCCTGGACCTATTGATGAGATCTCTGACATTTCGAAAAACTCCTTCCGCACCTACCACCTGTAGGTGTGTTGCCCTGTATCGGCTCCCTAATTAGATCCCACGCTCTTGGCGATGCGGAAGCACCTGGGGAAACCCGCACTCGCCAATAAGATTATCGACGTTGGCCCCTTCGTATCTTGAACTTTCCAACAAACCGCCTCTTTGACACAAGTAGGCAGGGTTCGTAAGGTTACGTTGGTTATTAGGGACCTTAAAGGGGGTTTTTAGAGTGGCACTATGTTGATCAATCGGTTGGGATTTTCTCCTGCGGGGCATTCTTTAGGCAACATTATTTGTTTGCTTGTACTGACCATTGTTTTTTCTAGTTGTGCCCCTGACGGGCCTCATCAGAGTACGTCACCAGTGGCGGCAAGTTCGAGCGGCCAACCATATGACTTTGGCCAGAATTGGGACCCAGGCATGGTTCCAGCGAGCCCCGAAGCAGACTTTCAATCCTCACCCAGTGAAACATATTGGGTTTTGGTCTTGGCAACTTTTACAAACGACCAGCACCTGACCCAGGCCCAAAAGTGGCTAAGAGATGCTCAGACATTGTTGCCTGCGCTATCTGCAGCAAGGACTGAGCCCCATCGGCACGGAACCATGGTGGTTTGGGGGCGATATAACGGTTGGGATGATGATCGCGTGGAGCCTGATCGGGAACAAATTTTGGCGATGGAGGTTGAGGGTCGTCAACTCTTTCGGTCTGCGATGCTCAAGAAGATCGAAGCAAAGCCACGACCCGGCGAGCTCGCTCCATTTGACCTCAGATCAGCCCGAGTGGAGTTCCCTACCGTTGTACCTCTCTATACGTTGGATGTCGCCGTATGGGTAGATCTGGATGATCCCCAGGGCATGGATAGGAATGCCCGGCGCCGCCGTGCGGAGTCTTACGCCAGTCAGCTTCGTAGCCAGAATAAACCAGCGTACTTTCATCACAATGAAGATCTACAAATGAGTTCGGTGACCGTTGGGCTGTTTGATCGTCGAGCGTTAGATCCTTCAACGGGCCTGCGCAGCATTGAAGTCGATGAACTGGCCAATCAGTTCCCTGCTCGGCTACTCAATGGTGCCCCACTCGAAACGCCAATGGACGCCACTGATCCAAGCCAAGGAACATACCGCCAGCGTCCCTTCCTTGTCGAGGTGCCTGAATTGTAGATCCTTTGCTGCCTTCTACTATGCCCACCAGTGCGCAGCACAATGGCCTCGCGGCCATTTTTAGATCAAGCAAATTGCAGAAGACCATTCACAATCAGGTTGCGGACGGGTGCCAGATTGTCTTGGCGTCGACATGTTCTTCAAGTCGCCACGGTGCGAGCCACTTTTCATCCTTCGTCCAGTCAGCTTTGCTGGCCTTGTAGATCGTGACCCGCTTGATGTTCTCCGAAGCGCCGCATCGAAGTAGTTCGGCCATGTTGCCAGAAACACCAGCGGCGGTGATCGCCATCACGCGTCGGTGATCAGCAAGATGGCTCAGTAGATCAGCACGGCGACCGGTCAGGATATTGATGGCTCCAGCGGGCACGTCTGCAGTGGCGCAAACCTCGCCCAAGATGGCTGCTGGCAAGGGGTATTTTTCGCTGGCCAACGCCACAATGGAATTACCACAAGTCAGTGGGCCGGCAATCATGGTCACAAGTGCGAGTAAAGGTGGTTCATTTGGGGCAACAACACCTGTGACGCCAATTGCTTGCGGCACAGTGAAGTTGTAATACGGGCCAGCGACCGGATTATGGCAACCAATCACCTGTTGGAATTTGTCAGCCCAACCAGCAAATCCCACCAAACGATCCACAGACATCGCAACTTCATTACGAGCCTGCACAGCTTTGTAGCCACAGGTTTCCATCAATGTGTGGCTAAACTCCTCCGCTTTACCCTCAAGCATCTCAGCCATTCGATACAGCACCTGGCCTCGGTTGTAGGCTGTCATGCCATTCCATCTATCAAAGCCAGCGATTGCTTTTTCAACACTCTCCCGCAGATCTTTGCGGGATGCTCGGCAAAGGTGAGCCATGACGGCGCCCGAAGAATCTTCGACGCCAATAGACGCACCAGATTCGCTTCGCACAAACGCGCCGTCAATGTAGAGTTTGTATGTTTTATTCACAGTCAAGCGATCTGACATAAGTGAGATTCTCCTAGAGCACCACGTAGGGTCGCAGGCCATGACGGCCACCTTCACGGCCAAAGCCTGATTCCTTGAAGCCCCCAAAGGGTGAGCAGGCATCAAACAGGTTGTAGCTATTACACCAGATCACACCGGCATCAAGTTGTTTGGCAAGTTCAAATATACGCGCCCCTTTGTCAGTCCAGACACCTGCAGAGAGTCCATAGGGCGTGTTGTTGGCTAGCTCCAATGCCTCCTTCGGTGTCCGAAAAGTCATGACAGCTAGTACGGGGCCAAAGATCTCGTCACGTGCAATTTGATGGCTCGGTTGCACGTCAGTGAAGAAGCACGGGCGGCACCAATAACCCTTAGGCGGCAGATCGCCGACTGGGCACGCGTGCATATCAGCACCTTCTGAAGCACCCACATTGATGTAGTGCTCGATCTTACTCAGTTGCTGGGGTGAATTGATTGCACCGATGTCGGTGTTCTTATCCAGTGGATCCCCAACGCGTAATGACTCAAGTCGGTGCGTCAGCTTCTGAACGATCTCATCATGAATTGACTCATGTACGAAGAGTCTAGACCCGGCACAGCAGACTTGTCCTTGATTGAAATAGATGCCTGAAACAACGCCCTCAACGGCTTGATCAATAGAGGCATCTTCAAAGATGATATTGGGACTTTTGCCGCCCAATTCAAGAGTCAGGTGTTTGCCGCTTTGGGCACAAGCTTTTGCCAGGATCTTGCCCACCTTTGTTGAGCCAGTAAAAGCAACTTTCTTGACCTGGGGATGTTCAGCAATCGTTTGGCCGGTCACACCATTGCCAGTGAGAATATTGACAACACCTGGGGGCAAATCGACTTCTTGAAGAATCTCCGCCAGGCGCAGTGCTGTGAGTGGTGTCGTTTCAGCAGGCTTAAGGACACAGGTATTTCCGCATGCCAGTGCAGGAGCGAGTTTCCATGCAGCCATAACGAGTGGGAAATTCCAAGGAATGATCTGCCCACACACACCAACTGGCCGAGGGCGCGCTCCAGCAAAGGCATAATCAAGTTTGTCCGCCCAGCCTGCGTAGTAGAATAGATATTGAGCTGCCAGAACAAGGTCAACGTCACGAGACTCTTTGATTGGTTTTCCACAATCCATCGTCTCAAGGACCGCGATCTCGCGCGCTCGCTCTTGGAGGCGGCGGGCAATTCTGAAGAGGTATTTGGCTCGCTCTGTTGCTTTAAGTCTCGCCCACTTTGGCTGCGCAACGCGGGCTGCTTCAACAGCCTTGTCTACATCTTTCTTGCCAGCGTAAGCGACTTCAGCGAGCACCTCTTCAGTTGCAGGGTTGAATGTCTTGAAGTACTTCTTAGAGGTTGGTGGCTGGAACTTGCCATCAATAAACAGCCCGTACCGATCTTGAATATCAATCTGCATTCGTTCTGGCGCAGGGCTGTATTCCCAATTAAAATTGGTTGCCTCGGCCGAGTCTTGTGAAGCATCGATTTCAATGCGCGTATTCAATACAGTCTCCTTCGCGCTCCATGCCTACTTAGGCAATGGAGAAATCCCATCCTGCGGTGTAATGTCCAGTTTCTTGTTTAACAACCTGCCTGAGTAGATCGTTAAGCAGTGTGGAGGCGCCGAAGCGGAAGAGCTCCGGTGTGAGCCAGGCGTTACCAAGTGTTTCTTTAAGCATGACTAAGTAATGAATAGCTGTTTTGGCAGTTCGAATGCCGCCAGCAGGCTTCATGCCAATACGAACACCGGTTGCATGGTAATGGTCACGAATGGCTTCAAGCATGACCAAAGTACTGGCCATCGTGGCACCCGGCGACACCTTTCCAGTCGATGTTTTTATAAAGACGTCTCCAGTTTCAATTGGTCCCGCATCCGCTGCCGCAGAGATGGCGAGATCACTGGCTTGCCTTATGTTGTCGTATGTTTCCAGTTCACCTGTTTCAAGAATAATTTTAAGTCTTGCGGGACCGCATGCCAGGCGCGTCTTTGTAATCTCGGAGGCAACCTGATCGTATTTGCCAGCAAGGAACGCGCCGCGGTTAATGACCATGTCGATTTCATCAGCGCCGTCTTCGACCGCTTGCTTAACATCTGCCAGACGAATATCCAGGGGGTACTGGCCGCTTGGAAAACCAGTTGCAACAGAGGCGACGCAGACGGTTGAGTTTGCCAATGTGTCGATGGCGACTGGGACAAGCGATGGATAGACGCAGACAGCAGCAACAGGCGGGACTTCTAAATCGAGGAGCCCGTCGTAGGGGCGAATGGCCTTGCGACACAGTGATTTAATCTTCTGTGGTGAGTCTTTGCCTTCTAATGTGGTGAGATCAATCATGGCGATGGCCAATCGAAGGGCCACTTGCTTCGCCTCAGTCTTGATGGATCGGCGCGTCATCGCCCGAGCTCGTTGCTCGACCATTACGGCATCTGTAGTGCGTCGATCCATTCTCATAGTGTACCGAACTGACGTCATCGGCCCTTTTTGGCACTAAGGGAGCCGAGCAGCACCAAACATCTGTGGCAGTCTGCCTGCCCAAAGCAGATTTAAACCTCGCTGCGTGCGGGCATCTTTGATTTCATAGATCATCAGGGTCTGATCGCGATCATCTGCAACATACAGCAGCTCATGGGGCCGTTCCTTGGGACCGGATCCCGCTGAGCCGGTCAGCATCGAGTAACCATTGACAGAGGTCACCAGTTCTGCATGGGCATTGTTATTGGTAAGTGCGCCACCTTGGATAATAATCATGGCCACCAGAATGAAAGCCGAGCCCCAAAGAATGGCGGCAGCAGTACTGATGGAATTGCCGGTGTTTTTTGATCGTGGTGTGTTGGACATGTTGCTCTCCAGTAGAAATTTTGCCTTAGCGGACACGGGAGCCATCCGAGGAAAGCCTGCGGTAGCCGAGGCGCTCTATGGAATTTGTTTGAGGGTTGTAGCTAATGGCGATCATTTCGGATGATGTCGTATCCAGAATGAAAACCACGTCGGTCTGCATGCCATTGATATGGCTTGATATCAGAGCGTACGTGCTTCGTGATCCCATCTGCGCAATTGTCTGAGGTGCAAAGATGATGGTCCCGAGCACGAGCAGTAGCGCAATATTCAAAACAACCAGACCGCGAACACCCGAAAAGAGACGTCGTTTGCGATGCGGTTCACCGAGAGCATTCGAGGAATCGGTTTGCGCGTATTCTTCAATGGGTGGGTCAATGCCAGTTTTTGGCGATGGCTGTGACATAGAAATACTCCTTCACTTGTTTTGCTTATCCCGATGCGCAGCACAACAAAGCATCGGGCGATCGTCCCGGACCTTATTCTACGCACCGGCCTTCCAATCAGTCTTGATGGCCGCGTTTTGACGGCCATAGGCTGATCACAAGTATGACCACCACCAGCAATACCATGAGCAGTATGCCAATCCATGCTGCAGGTGACTTTCGTAGTTCAGGGCTTGGAGGTGCAACTGGCGCCGCCAGGACGTCTTGCGCAATCCAGATCACAGGAAGGCTCAGTATCAGTAGTCGGATGATGGCGGCATTAAGGTTCATCCGGATAGCATAACAAGGCCCAGGCCGAGACTCGCTTTCCTGATGCTATGACCCTGATTGGTGTCGCAGAGAGGCGGTATCACCGATGCCCAGGGATCGGAATATGTCAAGGGTGGCTTGTGATCGGTTCAAAGTATAGAAGTGAATACCTCGAACTCCGTTGTCGATGAGATTGCCACATTGTTCAGTCGCCCAATGGACACCGACACGCTGGACTGCATCAGGATCATCCTGGCAGCGGTAGATTCGCCGCTGTAGTGCTGCAGGGAAATTGGTGCCAGCGGCAAGATCAGCCATGCGACGCATACTCTGGACGGAAGTGATGGGCATAATGCCTGCAACGAGTGGGACTTTGATGCCGGCAAGTTCACACCGATCTCGCCAATCGTAAAACGCGTTGTTGTCAAAGAACATCTGTGTGCAAACATAGTCTGCGCCAGCATCGACCTTTTCCTTGAGGTAGTCCATTTGCATCAGCCGATTTGGAGTCTCGGGATGGCCCTCAGGAAAACCTGCAACCCCAATACCAAATCCTCGAGATTCGGGGTGCTTGCCAGAAGTATTGAACTGAGCGATATCAGTAACCAAGTCTTTTGCATGAGGGAAGTCGGAAAGCGAATGGTCGTAGGCCTCTTTTTCAGGAGGCCAATCACCGCGTAGCGCGAGAATATTACTAATACCCTCCTTGGCATATTGAGCCAAGATCTGATGCATGTCCTGACGACTCTGGCCGATGCAAGTCAAATGCGGTACTGGTTCTAAGGAAGTCTGTCGTTTGATCTTTAGTACCAGCTCATGCGTGCGATCCCTCGTTGAGCCACCCGCGCCATAAGTAACGGAGACGAATGATGGTCGAAGCTGCTCAAGTTCAGCAATACGTTGAAGCAGAATGGCAGCAGCTTTCTGAGAGTTTGGAGGGAAAAACTCGAAAGAAAAGGTCATGGAATCGCGATTGAAGACATCGTTCATATGCATAGGCCCATCGTATCACGTCAGAGGGATACTCCATATCCGCGAGCTGATAGAATTGATCTCTCATCCACAGGACGAAACTTTTGCCATCGAAGTCATCAATTCCGGCGCCGACAGTCAAACGACTGAGTCTGTATTTGCGTGAGCTTGAGTCGAGCGGCGATCATGATGATCAGACGGTGAGTAGCCAACAGCTTGGGCGAGCCCTGGGCATTACTGATGCACAGGTTCGCAAAGACTTAGCTTTCGTTGGCCAGACCGGTCATCCAGGTATTGGCTATAAGGCCGATGAGCTAGCCAATGGTCTTCGCCATGTATTGGGTACAGATCGTGCATGGCATGTCACGGTTGTTGGCGCGGGAAAGTTAGGCCGAGCTCTTATGGGCTATGGTCGTTTTGGCGACAAGGGTTTTGATGTTGCAGCGGTATTTGACTCAGATCCACAGGTGGTTGGCACCACCGTCGCGGGTCATCGGGTTCGTCCACTCAAAGATCTAGAGCAGCTGATTGTGGAACGAGGCATCCGCGTTGGGATTGTGGCGACACCCGCTGAAGCTGCTCAGGCAGTCACAGATCGTCTGGTAAAAGCGGGCGTTAAAGGCATCTTAAACTTTGCACCAATCCGCTTGCATGCAGAGGGATGCTCTGTGGTGGACGTTGATCTTACCCTGTCGCTTGAGCAATTGGTTTGCCAAGTATCGCTAGGGATTAACGAGCACTCAGCCTAACATAGCGGTGTATGAGCTGGTCATCACTTACGGTTTTGCGGCCCGTATGGCTCTCCATCTTCCTTGAAGATTGCGGAGCCAACTCGGACTAAATTAGCACCACACTCAATGGCGACCTCATAATCATGAGTCATACCCATTGAAAGAATGTTGAACTTCTCGCCGCCGACACCAGCGCGACGAATGTCTTCAAACAGTTCCTGGCATCGTTCAAAGACTGGTCTGACCTCTTCCGGGTCTTCGGTCAAAGGAGCCATACACATCAGGCCGCGCGGTCGCAAAGCAAGCATGGTGTCAATCTGTTCGACCAGATGACGAGCAGCAGCAGGTGCAACGCCATACTTCGACTTTTCGCCCGAGATATTTACTTGAATGAGCAACTCGACGGGATTCTCAGCATCGAGTCGCCCAGCAATAGCCTGGAGCTCTTCTGCGAGACGTAGTGAGTCAAGACTATGTACGAGGCGGATGACGCCAATAGCCTTTCGAACCTTGTTGCGTTGTAGATGGCCAATCATGTGCCAGCGAACTTGTTCTGGCAACGTGGTGGCACCAGATTGTCCAAGTTCTCGATGTCGTTGTACAAACTCGTCGAGCTGTGCGGCGCGCTGCATCAAGTTCTGGACCTGACTTTCAGCAAGATCGGCCTGCCCCAGCCTGACCAACTCTCGTACTTGGTCCATAGAGGCGTACTTGGTCACAGCCACCAGAATGATGGAGTTTGCCGGCCGGCCGCTTCGCTTTGCCGCAGCAGCTACTTTTGCTTTGACTTGTTCGTACCTTTTACGCAGCGAATCGGTCGCTGGCGTTTCCGTTGTGGTATCAGTTGCATCCTGCATGCTTGTGAGCATACCCCGCGACTCAACGCCCAGCAAAGCCAGAACCTCATAGAGTTGGTGTTTTGTGGAAGAACTTTGCCCAAGGCCCCTCCTACCTTATGGTCTCTGGCCAGTGTCACACGGCCCTGAGGCTTCGGCTACCCTATCTGAATGGCATCAAAACACGCACCACTTGTCTTGATCGTGCGAGATGGTTGGGGCCAGAATCCACACCCCGAACACGATCCATTCAACGCCGTTCACCTTGCAAAGACGCCCATTGCGGATCAACTCGATGGAGCCTGGCCAAGAGCCTTGATTCACACCTGCTGCCGGGATGTGGGTCTCCCTGCCGACACCATGGGCAACTCTGAAGTTGGTCACCAGAATATTGGCGCCGGCCGAATTGTGCCCCAGGAGCTGATGCGATTAAACAAGGCGGTTGAAGATGGCAGTTTTGCCCAAGTAGACGCCTTCTTGGAGGCTTTCGAGCACGTGAGCAAGACATCGGGACGCCTTCACCTGATTGGCTTGGTCAGTGACGGTAGTGTTCATAGCCATATCAACCATCTTTATGCATTGATTGATCTTGCCAAAAAGCAGCAGCTTGCGGCGGATCGGCTGGTGGTTCATGCCATTACTGATGGCCGTGATGTGGGGCCGACCTCCGGCCGCGGTTTTATTGAAGGGCTTGAAAATAAACTGAGTGAGGCAAAGGTTGGTCGCATCGGTACGGTGATGGGGCGTTTTTATGCGATGGATCGTGACAATCGCTGGGAGCGCGAGGCTCGTGCCTATGAGGCTCTTACGGGACACCAAGTGGCCTACAAAGACCTCGATCAAGTGCCAGAGATTCGTCAAGAATCAACCGCTGCAGAGGCGGTGTCGTGGTATTACGAAAATCCGACTGATCAGAATCGTCATGGTGATGAGTTTATTGTGCCAACACAGATTGTGGACACTTCAGGAAAACCTATTGGCTTGATTGAAAACGGAGACGCCGTGATCTTCTTTAACTATCGCGGCGATCGGCCACGGGAGTTGACCAAAGCGTTTACTTTTGATGAAGCTCGCTTTCATAAGGAACCGGGTGGCGGCTTTGATCGTGGCGGCTTAATAAGCAACCTCTATTTCTGCACGATGACGGGTTATGAATCAGGCCTACCAGTGGTGATTGCGTTTTCAAAGCCACCAACCATGCCAGATATTCTTGGGCAGGTGATTGCTGATGCAGGACTCACACAGTTTCGTTGCGCAGAAACAGAGAAATTCCCGCACGTGACCTTCTTTTTCAATGATTACCAGGAAGAACTTTACGCGGGAGAGAGCCGATACCTTGCTCAAAGTCCAAAAGACGTATCAACCTACGATCAAAAACCTGAGATGTCTGCATACGAAGTGCGTGATGCGGTTTTAGAGCAGATTGCTTCTGAAAAATGTCCTGCGTTGATTGTGGTCAACTTTGCCAACGGCGATATGGTTGGTCATACCGGCAACTTGGAAGCGGCAATCAAAGCCATTGAAGTTGTGGATGCGTGTGTTGGCGAAATTGTTGAAGCAACGCTTCAACAAGGTGGTTCATTGATTGTCACTGCAGACCATGGGAATGCAGAGCAAATGCGGATGGATGACGGTGTTTCCCCTCATACAAAACACACCACTTATGAAGTGCCACTCTACATTATTGGAGAGGCTTTCAAAGACATGAAGCTCCGCGAAGGTGGCCGTCTCGCTGACGTGGCGCCAACCGTACTCTTCATGATGAACATTGATCCGCCGAAAGCAATGACCGGCCAGTCAATTCTTGAGACTGATTAGAAGACATTGATTTGGTTATGGTTCATACTTGAGTGGAATAGTCAATTCAAACATGGCCCCCTCGCCAATATCTTCACGCAAAACAAGATGACCACCCATAGAGGCCGCCATCTGTCGCGCAAGCGCGAGCCCAAGCCCAATGCCGGGCGCTGGATCACTTGCTCTTTCGCCGCGATCAAATGCCTTAAAAATAGCGTTGGACTGTGCGTGATTGATACCAGGCCCGTAATCACGAACTTCAAAGGACAGATGTTTCTCAGTCAAGTTTGCATCAACTTCAATTTCGGGACGGTCGGGGTTGATTCCATATTTGCAGGCATTATCAATCAGGTTGAAGAGCACCTGCTCAAGTGACTCGACATCGATATAGAGCTCAGCATCTTGAGATCCATGAACGGTGATTGAACATGGACGCGCCTCGGCATCACAACGTCGTGACAGTAAGGTGCGAAGTGACTCAATCAATTGACGGAATTCAACACGGCGGGCTGCGACTCGATGCCTTCCTTCTTCGAGGCGTGCGTAAGCCAACACATTCTCAACCAAACCTGAGAGACGATCAGACTCACTTCGTAGTGTTTCAAGATACTGTTGGCGCTTGCTTGGTTCGGTAATGAGACCGTCGGCCAGCATTTCAGAGTACATTCGAAAGGTGGTGAGTGGAGTTCTCAATTCGTGAGTGACTGCGGAGGCGAACATGCTCCGCCGCTCACCATAAAGAACACTGCTTCGCAGCATGAGACCAACAGCCACAAAGGCAACAGCCGCTGCAATCCAGCAAATCACTAATATGAGGGTGGTGGTGCTCCAACTCACTCCAATAGTGATGAGGGCTCCATCGTCAATGAGTTCAGCCATGATTGATGGGAGTCCAGCCTTGATAAACCCAGCATCAATCAGCGCTGCCTTGGGCGCCCCTTGCCAGGGCTCAAAACGCGCCCCATTCAGCGGCGTCACAATTTGTTCAAGTAATGCAGCTTGTAAGGCCGGCCAATCAACCAACAAGCCCTGCACCATCTTCTCGCCATCAGGTCTGATGTAGCGACGGACATAGAGCAGCGAATGTTCTTCAGTGGTGTCATGTTGCCAAAGTGGTACGAGGCCGCCAACAGTCGCTTTGGTACTGCCAATGATAATGCCGTCTTTGGAGCCTGCGCCGAAGCCCCCGCCAAAGCCCCCGCCTCCAGATGGGTTGTTGCCATAGGCTCTGTCTTGATCGACAGACTGCGCAACAACGGCACGCTGAGATCGTCCAACCCAGCCTGCCGAATCAAGCGCCAGTGCCAAATCAGCGCCCTCAGAAGCCGGTTCGGTCGCACTTTGAAAATTTTCGCTCTCAATGTCTAGTTGTTGCTGGGCCAGACTCTCATTGATTCGCTCACTTCCGATGGTGTAGAAATTCTCCATTTCTGTAATCCGGGTAAGAAGTGGCTGATTGTTGTTTAAGGAAGCGAGAATCTCTTTGACGCGCACTAACGCCTTCTTGGACTTGTCAATCTCAAGTGGACTAATCCCGGCAGCTTCGGCTAAATCTCGATAACTCGGTCTTGTTGGTACTTCAGGAGATGAGATATCTCCTGCCTCATTAAGTTCGAAATGAACAAGTACGAATTGATCAGTTGATGTCAGGAGTGGAGATGGCACCACAAACTGATGAAGCGATATCGGATTAAGTAGCGTCTGATTGAACGCGGTTCCAAGTTGATAGAAAGGCTGATATTGCTGTGGTTCCCGATCCGCTTCTCGTGAAAGCAAAGGCAAGAGCCATGCTTCCATATTAGAAATAGCAAGCCGTCTTTGATCACCATGCTGATCTTCGGCGCTATCACGAATTGCGTTTTGGCTTAATGAAATGACGATAAAGGAAAGTACGACAAGCGAGGCGAGCCCGAGAAAGGCAACGCCACTGAACACAAGCCAAATTTTCCAATGTCGATTCATGAGGCCGCGACCTCGACGGTGTCTCCGAGTGTGTAGCCTTTGCCACGTACTGTTCGGACGATTTCATCACCAGCGGGTAGCTTCTCTCTCAGCCGAGCGATGTGCATATCAATGGTTCGCGTATGCACACCACGAGGATCGAGTCCCCACACATTTTGTAGCAGTTCCTCGCGCTGGACGACACGACTTTTATTGGTTGCGAGGTAACGAAGAATGCCTACTTCTCTCTCAGAGAGTGACTTGGGGGCAGGATCATCATCATAAGTGACCTCTCGTAATTCCAGATCAAGGACGGCGCCGGGAAAACTGAGTCGGCGCACATCAATCGGACGAGCTGGTGAACGACGCAGGACAGCTTCAACGCGGGCAAGGAGTTCACGAGCGCTAAAGGGCTTGAGAACGTAGTCGTCGGCGCCGTGTGAAAGGCCCTCAACGCGGTCATTCTCAGCACCTCTTGCAGTCACCATGATGACAGGTAGTGTTGGTGAGGCGCGGCGTAAATGTCGCAGCACATCGAACCCATTCATCTCAGGCAGCATCACATCAAGCAGTACCAGATCAAGATCTGATTCAATCGCGAGCACCAAACCATCTTTTCCATTGCCGGTCGATATCACGTCATAGCCACCGCTCTCTAAGGCGTCGACCAAACCTTGACGGATTGGTCCATCATCTTCGACAACCAGGATGTTTCGTTTCTTCATTTCAGATGCTTCCTCGAAGAAGGTTGTTGGTTGGATGATAAGAAAAAGACTGCCGCGAGGGTTGGGTGGCCTTCGCGGCAGTCCGAGAGAGAGAAGAAGAGGCCGGTTAGGAGGAGGTATCGCTGCTTTCAGTGGTTTCTTCAGGGGTCTCAACGCTTGAGGCATCATCGGCTACAGGTGCTTCTGGGAATACAAAGCCTTTGTTCTCTGCTTGGCCACGAATTGCTGCTCGAACAACCACATCAAATGCTTGTTCGTTGTCTTCCGCGAGGCCCTTGCGTGCTTCAGTAATGAAGGCCTCACGTTTTTTGCTCAATTCTTGAATCTGACTTTGGATCACCTGGCGTTCAGCCTTTTTGGTTTCGACATAAGCCACACGCTCTTCCTTCGTCATCTTTTGCATATTTTCAGGAAGTGCCTCGTCATCGATGTTGTCAAGATCAACCTCCTCACGGTCGAGGGCATCACATAAGTCCCAGCCGCAATAGTAGAGACTGTTACTTTTTGTACCAGAGCGTGATGCTGCGGCGCCCGCACCTATGCTGGCTGCGTTGAAGTCTTGTTCTGTCTGGTTGGACCATGCGGCTGCTCCGGCTTCGCCCATGGGAATGTAGGTGGTATTAATTTTTGTGCTGAGATCAGCCATTTCAGTATCGAATGGTGTTACGACTGCAACTTCTTGATAGTCAGGATCAATTGAGGCAAACTGACCATCTGTCAGTTTTGCAATTTGTGTCCAGCCCGGCGCGTCTTCGTTGGTGACAGCCCCGCAGTAGATCGAGTTGACCATGATGCCCTTGGCAATAAGTTCGCGACATACCGCTTGAAAGTTGTATTCAGGGTCTTGATCAGCGCTTTCATTTCCTGAAACCACAATCAGTTTTAGAGTGTCTTCCGAATCCGTCCAGTCGAGGTTTTCAAGTGATCGTTGAAGCACGCGCCCGACGTATTCTTTGCCGCCATCAGTGGTCAACGCAAAGAGCTGCTGTGAGATGAGATCAAGGTCTTCTGTGAAGGGCGAGTCAATCCGAACCCATCCTGTTTCTGGATCAAGAGAATCATTGCCGTAGTCGAGCAGTGCAATGCGCAAACGCGGCGTTGGTTCAGCAAGAGCAAGATCATTGACAATCTGCCAAATCTTAGTGCGAGCGGCATTAATGAGACCATCCATTGAATTGCTGGTGTCCAAGCAGATCACCAGATCAATGGTGGGTTGCTCGGCAGGTTGTTGCGATTGATCAGTCGCCGTGGTCACTGCCGGATCTTGAGCTGTGGCAGAGGGCGTGATCGCAAAGAAACTTGTCGCTAACAGTCCGGTGAGAAGAACTCGGGTGGGATTCATTTTGTGGACTCCATTTTGTGTGTGAGCGGTTGGCTCGAAATTATTTTAAAGAGTGACGTATGGGAAGTAAGGGTTATTGCAAATGGTTGGCCTTAGCAGTCATCTGCTGCCTTGATGAGGTAAGTCAAGCCATTGCGGCGAAGCACAATTGGACCATCTAGCGAGAGTACGCCTTGACGCCTTTCTTTGACTAGTTCACGTACGAGATTCATGTGCTCGGGTGTTCCAAAGTCAATGACTACGTCAGGATCGCTTTCAACTTGTTCGTTGATGAGTTGTGCATCAAACCAGGTGCCTCCGCGGTAAAAGAAGGTGTGGTCGCAGATCTGCTGCACTGTTTCGAATGAGACCTCGTTTTGTTCGGCATCGAAGAACCCGTTTCTGTAGCCAAGCTGCTCAACGTTTTTCGAGGCATACAAGTTGAGACTTTGGGTGACAGCTCCCGCGCCACTACGGTTGCTAATGGCACGATCTTCAAGCTCGGTCATGCAACCTCCAACAGCAGCACCCCAACGGGCAGCGGTGTTTGGTAAATGCGTGCCATCGGTCGCCAGGAAGGAGGTGTACTCCGTGAGTATTCCATAGGTCGTCGAGAGACGCATAATTTCTTCGACCAGTTCAACTATTTTTGGCTCAGTCATTGTGGTCGCGGCATTGAGTGGGTTCGCGGCTTCAGCGGCGCCGGCTTGGCGAATCTGATCGATCAAATATGCGATCTGACGGCTCGCCCAAAGACGAGCAACGTAAGAATTGTCTACCGAGGCATCAGATGGGTCGAAAGTAAAGACATGGTTCTTTGGACCCAAGGCAGTTTTTCCGCTGATTTCAAAGGTGATTGGCTGATTGTCGATGTACCTGCCGAGCAGAATCAAATAGTCGCCATCAAAGACATCAGGTATTTGCTGTGGCGTCATTTCACGCACCAGACGCGTTGATTGGTTGCCTGCCGAATCTCGTGTGATCAATGTGGTGTCCGCAAACACAGGGCCAGAAAGTTGTCGGAAGGTACGGGCAACTTTGAGCTCCACATCCTCATGGGGAAGAACAAAAGTACTGGTTGCCCGGCTTGAGTCTGCAATGTGATCGAGCAGCGGCGCATTGACATCATTGCCGACGCCGAATGTAAAGATGCGTCTGTTGTGATTGTTGTGTTCTTCCACACTTTCGCGGATCGCGACTTCAGATGTCTCACCAACAGTCGGTAGGCCATCGGTTAAGAACAGAACCATGGACAGATAACCCTCCATCGGTGGCTGTTTGAGTGCTGCTCGCAAAGCGCTGTTAATGTTGGTGCCACCAATTGAACGAATGCTAGAGAGATAGGCCTCTGCTTGTCTGACAGTCTCATCTGTTTTAATGACTGGTTGAGCTGCAAATTGGTCAACGCCAGTTGAGTAATCGATGATGTTGAAGGCCTCGCCATCTTCAAGAGCTGAGATCACTTGAAGTGCTGCCAGGCACGCTTGCTGTAGTTTGACACCAGCCATTGATCCCGAGCGATCAAGGACGATCGTGACCTCTCGTTGTAGGGTTCCGTTGTCTGCGGCATCAGTAGTAGGCATCCCTAACATGAACAAGAAGTGACCGCCTTGGCCAGAAGTGGTATCTGGATAGGCGATTACTGAAGCATTCATGGCATCACGGTCACGCAGGTATGACAGACGGAAACTACCGGGTTCGGTCCGAGCTTTTTCAGAAATCTCGCCATGAAAGCTTGACCCACTTTTACGTTTTGTGATCAGATCGTGGCTTGGTGAATACACCATTGAGACTGGGGTTTCATCACTTATCTGGAAACGTATGTTCCATGGCGCATGCTGCCTTAGTGATTCACTTCGAGGTATGGCATAGTCGATGCGATTTCCATCACCGCCGAGAATCTGTTCGTAGGTCAGGATGATTGTCTGCTTACCTTGCGCAGGCACAGGAAAAACGCTCGAACGTACCAGGTTGTAACCAGCGAATTCGAGTAGTGCGGGATCACGAAGATTGCTGACGATCTCGTCATAGATTCGCCTGGCTTCGTGGCTTGGCAGAAGATCAGCTTTTGCCGAGAGCGCCGTGCCTTCGAGTGCAAATTCAGTCACCACAGCGCCATCTGGCACAGGTAAAAGAAGTTGTGATTCCTGGTCTTGGCTGGATTGGTTTACGAGGTTCAGTCCGAGTCGGGTGGTCGCAACCTGACCCTTGATGTCTACATCCACATCAACAGACTCGATCAACACCATCGGTTGAAGATTGGGGCGTACCATTATTGGCGATACATGGTTTGGTCTGTGGTTGGCCATTGGCATGGCCCACGGATGAACTTGGGGAATGATGATGTTGATGTTGTTTGTGACTGTCTGCGCCACTACCGCCGGTGCCATCAGTAGCAATGATGAAATCATCGTTATTGAGGCACGGCGGACGGTGTGTGGCAGCCGAATATTTCTTGGGGGTATGAGCAACATGTGCAATCCTCAGACAGGAGCTTTGTATTGTTTGGAGAACGGTGTTCTCGCCTCACTAGAGAATACGTCTGGGACCGCTGATGATTGGTAACGGCTATGTAACGTGTGGTTTTGAGAGTGGCTGCGGGTCTTGCTAGGACTTGTTTTCATAGGGTATTACGAAGACTAGGGCCCCCTTGCTGTAACAGATTTGTCACATGCAGCATCTTGCCAGAATGGGATTAATCAGCCCCCATTCTCATGGGCCTGTTATAAATAGCATCATGGAATGGGTGGCCGCCGCCGTGATCGAGGTCGCGTGATTTTCAGAGAAGACAGAGAAGAAGTGTGATGGATCCAAAGGAACAGAATCCAACTAACCTTGAGGCCGAAGTCGAACGCCACCCCTGGCGACAAGAGATCTTCTCGAGGCATGCTTGGTTCCGTTACAGCCTCTTTCTGATAGCAGCAATTCTGACTGGACTTGCGGCGCTTTACTTTAATCGTGTGGAAGAAGTTGGCCGGCTCTTTTTTGAGGTCATGAAGGGTGATGCCGAAGTCGGCATGTTCTTTAGCTGGTTCGGCATTGAAAACGATTGGACCTGGACCATGCCTGGCGCCCTGGGCACGATCATCCCGATCGCTCTGGTCATCGTCGGCATGATTGTGATTTGCCGTTTAAGAGACGTCTATTTTAAAGGGACAGAGGGCACCGGTATTCCTCAAGCGATTGCATCGCTCAAGACGCCCGAGGGACCAATTCGCAAACGCATGCTTTCACTGCGCATTGCGCTAGGCAAGATGTTGTTGCTGACCATTGGCCTGTTTACCGGTATGACGATTGGTCGTGAAGGCCCTTCCGTGCACGTGGGCGCATGCTGTATGTATCTGATTACGAAGGTGACCCGTTTTCAACAGAATTTAGTAAGACGCGGCCTCATTCTTGGTGGCGGTGGTGCTGGTATTGCTGCGGCCTTCAACGCGCCTATTGCTGGCATTGTCTTTGCCTTTGAAGAGATTGGCCGTGGGTTCGAAAAGAACAATGCGGGAACGATTATTCGAACCGTGATCATCGCCTGCGTGGTCGGGATCGTCTTCCTCGGTGATTACTTGTTCTATGGCAATGTCAATAAGGGCGGCAATGTTGAGTTAGACGGCGTCATGCAGTGGATCGCCGTACCTGTCATCGGCATCATCGGCGGCCTTCTCGGTGGCTGTTTTGCCTGGATGGTGGTTCACTTTACGCCAGTCGTCACACGCAACGTTAAAAAGCATCCCTACATG
Source organism: Phycisphaerales bacterium (assembly GCA_029268515.1). Lineage (NCBI taxonomy): Bacteria > Pseudomonadati > Planctomycetota > Phycisphaerae > Phycisphaerales > Phycisphaerales bacterium. The sequence goes on from JAQWNP010000002.1 coordinate 113,073, forward strand.
ACAGCCGGTTTTCTTGGAGCATGTCTTGGCGGCCTCGCACTTATTTCAAGCGGTCTTTCCTACGGGAGTGGATTTGCTGAGGCTCAGATCATCCTCATGCAAGAAGCGCAGCCAGATTTTCCATGGTTGGCTGAAACATCCTTCCCATGGCATTATCCAATTACCAAGGCAGCAGCGAATTTCTTCTGCCTGATTAGCGGTATTCCTGGTGGCTTGTTTGATCCCAGTCTTTCTGTTGGCGCTGGAATTGGCCAAGTTGCTCACCCTTTGTTTAGTACTTTATTCGATGGCATCTCGATGAAGGCTGTCGTGATGATGTTCATGGTGGCGTACTTCACAGGCGTGGTACAGAGTCCAATTACGTGCTTCGTCATATTGGTTGAAATGACCGATGGGCGCTACATGACGATTGCATTGGCAGCAACGGCAGTGATTGCTTATGAGATGTCGCACTTAGTATGTCGCACGGCTATCTATGAGGCTTTGGCAGATATCTTCCTCAAGAACCTTGATGATCCAGTTAAATCAGCAACAGGTGAATCAAAGGAAAGCGGCGGCCAGCCGGCGGCGCAAACTTAGTATTGGTCCAAGATGGCTTGATAGCGATCAATGGCCTCTTGATTCGTCGCAGTCTTCAGTCCCGATTCGGCTAATTGACGAACGGTTGCCCAGCCCTCTGTTCTTTCCAAGTACGGGGCGAGTCGTGTTAAGTCGGTCCCGTGACTACGCCGTCGCAAATTCTTTGAGAGTGTATTGATGATCTTTTGATGTGTTTCAAAGGTCATTAGATTGCCACAAAGATGCCAGAGCATATCCCGGTCAATTGCGGTTTTATCTGAGGTTGCTTGCCAGGCAGTCAAGAAAGCCTCTTGGTCCTTTGCACGAAAGAGAGGCCCGAGGATCGCGGTTGAGCCTGAATTTTCGACCCCATTTTTTTGAGCCAATTCCCAGAATTCAATAGCCAGTTGATCCTCACCAATCAGGACAAGCAATCGAATGGCCTTGGCATAGTCAGCAGCATCACTATTCTTAGTGGCGCTGCGCATGAGACTTACAGCTTGAGTGCGCAAGCTAATCTGGCCGTCGTCAGGCGGTGCGACGCGCTGAATGTCGTAACGGTTTGGAGATGGCGCCAACATAAGTGGGTCACCAAAAGTGCTCACGCGCCAGGGGCGGGAGAATGGGCTTGCCTCAGGCCACCAGCGGCAGCTGATGATGAATGGCACAAAGTTCACCATTTTTTCTGCCACACGGATCGTCGGAACAAATGCGGCAAGATACGGTTCTGATATTGAACCAACGTAAGAGTACGCACCATGTGAGAGCCACATGCCAGCGATTGTTGCAGGGTCGCTGGGATTGCACATGGAGTAACTGTGAATAAACTGCATTGCAACAGGTGTGTTTAGTAGGGGAACGTCAACAGCTTCACCATCTCCTTTAACAAGGCCAAACTGGGTACACCTGCCCCGTGAGTTCATAAAAAACAAGTCAGTGGTGAGGCCACCTACAAGTCTTCGCTGCCAATTAAGCGGGCTTGCCTGTCCGCCCTTAAAAAGGTCAACACCATAGCCCATCGTGTTCAAGGCTTTTGCAGCCTCTGACAGATCATAGGGCTCCATGCCACGTGTCTTGTTGGCATAACCATCAACCAAAGTGACCTTGGTGCGTGGCAGAAACAAAGAGCACATGGCGACATAGGCACAGCGTTTCTCATCACCGAATATCCAGCCGGTGTAAACCCCCCGCTTGGCGACATGGTCTCGGCCAATGGCATCCGTCGTTGCAAGTCCAAGTCTGCCCGACGTCTGATTAGGTAATGGCGGCTGTACTTCAATTGGCATATTGAGATGCACGCCAATCGGCATCTTGCGACAAATGGTGAGCGTCTCAATCGTGTCACCTGGTTCTTCCCAAGGCAGCCCGGTACGGTCAAGAATCATCCGCACTTCAGCCATGAGTGACATACCCTTTTGAATGGAGGTCCACTCTTTTTCGGGACCCCAGTCAGTATCCATCCAAGCCAGGGGCTGAGCTCGTCCCGCAGCAAGTGCAACTGCAGCAACCCAGGCGGGATCATCAACACTGGTTATCACAACACCAGGCGGAGGGTATTGACTCCCTTGGAGAAGATCTGAAAGCGACTGTTTGTTTGGTTGGCCACCAAGCGCTTTGATGACGACGCCCCTGAGTGTTTGCTGGAGTGTTTTTTTATCAGTAGGCAGACCGTTTGATGATGTTCGTCGAAGAACACGACTCGGTTTAAAGCGACGAATAAACATTGAGCAAAAATGCTCATCTTCAATGAGTACGGGCCATCTTGCCGTCGGAGACCACCTGGCGATTTCCTGAAGATACGTCGCTGGGTCGGGAACCAATACCACCTGATCAATCAATGGTATCGCTAAGTCTAACTGCCGCACGCGCAGTCCAAGTTTCACGGCCCAATGTAGTTCTGCAGGATCTTGGACAGTGTCTTTATCTTGAGTTGACTCTTCTTGAGTTTGTGCGACTGATGGTGCAGGAGCGAGGGCCAAAATAATGGCCAGGAAAAAGCAAAAAGCCAACCAAGATTTGCAGTCATCAGCAAGCTTGCAAAGCGGTTGCCATTTCATGAGAACACGGTTCGTAGTGGATTGAGAATTACATTGTCACGACCCGGTATGATGACATCAGCGATCTCAAGTGATTCTTTTAAGGCCTCTTGCGAGAGCTTTAAATCCCAACTAGTGGAAAGAACCTCACCGCGTTGCAGGTGTTCATCAGATGGTATGGCATCACCAGAGATCAGTACGGTGCGCCTTGCTTCAGAAAGTATGAGTCCGCAACAGCCAGGTGTAACGCCAATTAAGGGGAAGAGATCGACATTGGCTAAGACATGATCTGGAGCGGCCTCAATGCGGCCCAGAATTTCTAAGTCTTGCTCGTAGAGAGCCGCCAAATCAAAGTTCTCATCAGCTAACGCTTCGCTATTACGTACTTCAAGTGTTTCGCTGGCAGCCTCTATTTCGGGTTGGTACATCAACCAGTGTGCGTCAGAAAAAACAGAAAGACCACGGCGGTTTTCAATATCGAAAGAGGTCAGGAAAACACGTGAGATCTGCTCGGGGCGAATGTTCGTTCGCTCTGAGAGCCGGGCTAACAAAGCCGCCGGTGGTAGCGAAGGATTGACGAGCACATGCTCGTCTCCGACTGAGACAAGCGTCGTGGTGCTATGGCCCGTTCGTGTATCACTCTGTTCATTCCAGATCGAATTGGCGGAGAGTGTGCCAATTGAGATAATGCAAAATTGTGGATAGGTCATAAGAGGTTTGGTTTACTCAATGGAGTCATCTCGAACGAGCTTTTGAAGTGGGGTTTTGGGATCCGCTTGTAATTTGCGAAGACGATCAATGACAATCTGTGGAACGATTGAATTCAGCCGGTTCACATCACCACCCATCGCTGCAACCTGCCGTATCAGACTCGAACTGGTGTACGCATAGGGCTCGCCAGTGACCACAAAGACAGTCTCAATGTCTGCGACCTGGCGATTCGTAATAGCCAATTGACATTCCATCGCCAAATCGCTGATGTTGCGAATGCCTCTGATCAAAGCACAGGCTTGTTTTTCTCGAGCAAAGTCAACAGTGAGCCCTTCATACGATTCAACTTCAACGGTGGAGCCACTGTCATCTTCAGCAACCAATTCATCAATGAGGCGTTTTGTCATGTTGATACGTGACTTGACGGAGAAGAGCGTTGGCTTCTCCGGGTTAACACCGATTCCCACAATGAGATGGTCAAACATCTGGCGGGCTCGACGTACGACGTCAAGATGTCCAAATGTCATCGGGTCAAATGACCCTGGGTAGATAGCGATATGAGATAAAGCACTGCCAGTCATGATTGGGTCATTCTATCGCCAGAAGAGACGATCTGAATCCCCATTCATCGTGGCTGATGCGGTATCGCTGGGTCAAAAGAAAAAAAGGCCCCGTCCGGGGAGGCAAACCAGTACGGGGCCGATCCAGGGGGCTATGAATGTCGAATCGATAGGAGTTTCCATTTCCCCTGGCCATATGCAAGCTCTTGTTTGGAAGCAAAGCCCAAGCCCATCCAATTGAATGGTCTGGGAGAGGAAGCATCACGTATGGGGGATCTGGAGGGGGAAAACCGAGTTATGGGCACCTATTGCCATCAAGGCAGGAGATGCGAGAGCCCAGCATCCTCGAGCAAGAATGCAAAGTTATCGGAGAATACAAAGTTCTCTTCTGGAAACTCGATGCCAGACATATTGCGGTCCAGGTGGCCAAACATGAGATCCACAGTGCCAACTCTTTCCCACTGACGAGCGTTCGGCTGGGGACCACGAAGACGTACATCAATAAAACCACTGGTTGCAGCGCCTTGGTCATCGAGGCGATCAAGCTCGGCAGAGAAGCGTATGAGTTCCCCTACCCCAATTTCGCGATCAAAGCTGGCTTTGGTAATTTTGGCCAGCACGACTTTTTCAGAGAATCGAGTTGCGGTGCCTACAAGAATACCGGCAGCTTGAGCCATACCCTCTATAACAAATGTAGATGGCATCGTTGGTGGCAACGGGTTTCCCTCGCTGTCCATAGGACTGTGGAGCTGTTCTTCGCCCGGCGTCACTGCCTTGATAGCGCGAAGGACTTTGCCTTCTTCAAAGTCAATGATCTTGTCAATCCAGAGCCAACGCATCAACCAATAATCTCCATAACCCTAAAAACTGGGCATATCCATCGCATTCGGAGAAAGATCAACTCAGAACTTTTTATGAGTCAAGCTTGCGAGCAACAAAGTCAACGATTGACGCAACAGTCAATGCATCTGCAACCTTGGTGACCTCACGTTCATCTTCGATCGATGAAAAATCAACGTGAGGCATTCTTTCGCGAAGCATTTCAATGCCTGCGTCTGTCAGTCTCCCGTCCTGTACCCAATCAGCATTTTCCATCAGGTTCTCAGGGAACAATTCGCCCTGAGAAATTTTGAATGGCTTTTCGGGTGTAGAGAAAGCTTTCTCTAGGCGGAAGACGATGTCGAGGAAGTCAATTGACTCGGCCTCAAGATCTTTGGTCAGACTTGCGCCCATGGTGATGTCCTCTTGATCCGCACCAAGTGCATCTTCGAGAACTTCTTTGACTTGGTCGTATATCTCGTCGCGATTGAGCACGCCGCGCTCCTGTAGTTTCAATTCAGTCTGATTGCCCAAGAACCTACGTAGGCTCTCATGGCATCCACTCTCACACGGATTGAATAGCCGCGGTGGTGCGGACGGGTCGCATGGTAAACCGTCCGGTTGCAGCTGTCGCCCCCAGCTCCGGTGCTTCTTCTGCTGTGGCGGCCAGGACCCGCCCGGAGGCTCTGCAGTTGACCTCACCATTTTCGAGCCTCTTGATGAGTTTAACCTCGATCCAGAGTGCATCGCCTGGGCGGACCACATGCCCAAATTTCATTGCTTTTACCTGTCCGAGCACGAATTGGTCACCTTCTTCGCCAAGCATGACTCGAGCTGCCTGGGCCATGGCCTCGACCATAAGGATGCCTGGCAGCACCGGAAATCCAGGAAAGTGATCGCGCAGGTACTCTTCAGCAAGCGAAACCTGCTTGATGGTGACCACCCGGTCGGGGGTGCGTTCAACAACCTGGTCCACCATTCTGAACTTCATAACAGCACTTAATTCCTTACTTCAGCTGGCAAGAACCTAGCAGAGATAGGCCTTGTAGCAAGAGCCATCGGTGCCGCACCTCAAAAAACCCTTTTTTGGGAGATCTAGGCACCTTGGCAGAGGGCCATCTAAGGGCTATCCTCTGCCGTTCATCAGGGTTCTAGCGATTCTTCGTGACCGCTTCCGCGCGGGGGTCGTCATGAGCATCGCCCGCCCTATTTTCTCTTACATATTCAGGAATCAGGCATATGGCCACCAGTGGCACCATCATCCAGGTCATCGGGTCGACCTTCGACGCACAGTTTCCCGAAAACGACATTCCTCAGATTTACAATGCAGTGGAATGCGAGATTGATCTTCAAGGTCAGGCACTACGCTTGGTCGGTGAAGTCAGTAAGCACCTTGGTGGAGGCCAAGTGCGTTGCGTGGCTTTGGCCAGTACCGATGGACTTCGGCGCGGCCAATCCTGCACCGATATCGGTAGCCCCGTGACCGTACCCGTTGGTGAGTCGGTACTTGGTCGCGTATTCAACTTGCTTGGCGAGCCGGTCGATAACCGCGGCCCAGTTGAATCAGAATTAAGGCGTCCCATTCACAGAGAGCCACCAGAGCTCGCTGATCTAAATCCGAGAACAGAGATACTTGAAACCGGCATCAAGGTGGTTGATCTTCTCTGCCCGTTTGTGCGTGGCGGCAAGATTGGTTTGTTTGGCGGTGCTGGTGTAGGTAAGACAGTGATCATTCAAGAGATGATTGCACGTGTGGCCCGAAACTTTGGTGGTTACTCAGTATTTGCAGGTGTTGGCGAGCGTACGCGTGAAGGCAACGACCTTTGGTTGGAAATGCAAGAAGCTGAGTACACAGATGATGAGGGCAACACGGCGAATGTCATTGATAAGGTTGCCATGGTCTTTGGTCAGATGAATGAACCCCCCGGAGCACGGCTTCGTGTTGGCCTCGCTGCTCTGACGATGGCAGAAGAGTTTCGTGATGCGTCTGGTAAAGAAACACTGGTCTTTATTGATAACGTCTTCCGCTTCACACAAGCGGGTTCTGAAGTCTCTGCACTTCTTGGCCGTATGCCCTCAGCAGTGGGATATCAGCCCACACTGTCGACAGAGATGGGTGAGATGCAGGAGCGTATTACTTCAACATCCCGAGGTGCTATTACATCAGTGCAAGCGATCTACGTGCCTGCCGATGACCTGACAGATCCAGCACCTGCGACGGCCTTTACTCACCTCGATGCATTTGTTGTTCTTGAGCGAACAATTGCCGAGAAGGGCATCTATCCTGCGGTTGACCCACTGGCGTCATCTTCGCGAATTCTTGACCCAGCAATTGTGGGTGAACGACATTACGCAGTGGCACGTCGCGTCCAGAGTATTTTGCAGCGTTACCGTGACCTTCAAGACATCATCGCCATCCTTGGTGTAGATGAGCTTTCTGAAGAAGATAAGTTAGCGGTTGGTCGCGCTCGTAAGATTGAACGCTTCCTGAGTCAGCCTTTCTATGTTGGTGAAGTATTCACAGGCATTCCTGGTGTTGCAAGTCCGCTCGAAGACACCATTGATTCATTCGAGCGTCTTTGTGATGGAGAAGGTGATGATCTGCCTGAGGGCGCCTTCATGTATGTCAATACGCTCGAAGACGCCAAAGCGAAGGCTGAGCAGATGGCAACAGTGGCATGATGAATGCTGCTTGCAACACGTGCGCAGCAGAAAGTCGCAGATGTCGACGATTGAAATGCTTTTCATCGAGCTTATTGATCGCGTCGTTACTGGTTGGAAGCGCCAGCAGCATGCTGTCGTGTTCTGCCGAAGATGAGCCAAAAGAAACGACGACGGCGCCTTCAACATCGACGCCAACCAGTGATGATTCAGTTACCGTCGTGCCTCCAGCAGCACCTGGAGCTTCAGCAGTCGCGCCTGTATCGGCACCAGTGATGCCGGAGGATGCAGCAACCACGGCTTCTGGAACGCGCTATGTCGATCTCAGTGAGGGTGATGGAAAACAAGTTGATGGCGACAGTCTTTTCCTGACGGTCCATTACACCGGTCAGCTGGCTGATGGAACGATCTTTGATAGCTCGATTGAGCGTGGTTCTTCAGTGACACTTCCACTTGAGCAGGTGATTCCTGGTTGGCGTGAAGGTACACAGGGCATGCGTGTCGGCGGCAAACGTCTTCTCTGGGTTCCTACTGATCAAGCCTATGGTGAGCAAGGTGTTCCCCCATTGATCGCACCAAATTCAGACTTGGTATTTGAAGTTGAACTGCTAGACATTAATCGATGGTCGCGGCTTCCAGAAACGATGCCGGGCAAGTCATCTGAAAATGAAATGATGCTGCTTGAATCTGGTGTCCAGATTTCTGATGTCGCAACTGGAACCGGCGCCAAGGTTGATACAGATCACAATTTTGTTCGCGTCAATGCCAAAGCATACCTGACTGATGGACAAGTCATCTATGACTCAAGCCAAGTTGGCGGAACAGAAGATTTACCGGTCGAACTTTTTCCAGGGTGGCGCGATGGGCTACAAGGCCTTGCGATTGGCGGCCAGCGAAAGATAGTGATTCCGTGGCACCAAACCTTAATCAATGGAAAGCCACAACAAGCACTGCCACCTGGCGCAAGCATTATTTTCGATGTGAATCTTATTGCCATTGATCCCTGGTCGAGTTTGCCTGACCCGCTGCCCGGGTGGCACGCAACTTCAGCGCCCACGACATCGGAGTCAGGTCTCAAAAGCTATGAAATCGAAGCGGGCGATGGGGCATCACCGACGGGTCCTGAGACGAATGTTCGTGTGCACTACACAGGCTATTTAGTTGATGGCTCTGTGTTTGATAGCTCATACGATCGTGATCAACCAGTCGACTTTAAGCTTGGTCAAGTGATACCCGGCTGGAGCGAAGGTGTTGGCAGTATGCAGGTAGGTTCAAAGCGGAAGCTCGTGATTCCGTCTGAGCTCGCCTATGGTAAAGCCGGGTCGCCACCGGCAATTCCTCCGCATGCGCTGTTGATCTTCGATGTTGAGTTGATCGATGTTGATCCGACTGAGCCGCTATCGCAGACAGACACTGACGATCACGATCATAGTGGTCACGACCACAGCGATCACGACCACAGCGACCACAGCGATCACGACCACAGCGATCACGACGATCACGACCACAGCGATCACGATCATAGTGGTCACGACCACGACTGATCCTCAACAGCGGCGCCAGTCATTGAAAATGGATGCCCGTTCTAACGTATAACAACGAGGAAATGCAAAATGATGGTGAGCTCCCCCACTTCGCAGCGTACCAAGGTTTGTAGTCAATGTTTGGTGTTTGCAATACTGCTCTGCGGACTTGCCACAAAGATGGCAGTTGCCCAAGAATTGGCTGGCGGCAAACCGATTGCAGTCCCTGCTGATCAAGTCTCTGCGCATGTTGATCAGGCACTTGCCAATGCAGATGAGCAAATAGCGGTGATCGTCGCCATTCCTGATGATCAGCGGAACTTTGATAACACTGTTGGTGCAATCGATGATTTGCTCAATGAGCTTGAGAATCAAACCAACATGAACCAGTTCTTGTCATATGTATCACCAGATTCTGACATTCAGACAGCTGGTCGTATGGCAACAGAAAAGCTTGATGCATGGCTCATCGACTTCGGAAAAAATGAGGGTTTATATCACGCGGTGAGCGCGTACGCCGCTACCAACCCACAGTTAGAGGGTGAGCAGGCAAGATTGCTTCGTGATGCAGTGCGAGACTATCGGCGTGCTGGAATGGATCTTTCGCCCGAGGCCAGAGCACAGCTCACCGCAATGCAAAAGCAGATCGCCAAGCTTGCTCAGGAGTTTGACACCAATATTCTTGAAGATGAGACGACGGTGCTTTTGACACGTGAAGAGCTCGTTGGCATGGACGATGATTTTATTGATGGGCTCAAAGAATCAAATGGCGTGTATGTTGTGACGCTTGATTACCCCACGTTTGGGCCGTTGCTTGACTATGCTGATGATGAAACCAGCCGCCAAAAAGTGTGGACAGCCTATAAGCGTCGCGGGGGTTCTAAGAACGTTCAGGTGCTCGAGAACATGCTTGAACTGCGTGCGCAGGTCGCAGAGATGCTGGGCTATGAAACTGCCGCTGATTATGAAACTGAAGTACGAATGTCTAAGAATGCCGGCCGTGTTGCGGAATTTTATGCTGGCCTTCGGCCAATTGTTCGTAAGAAGGCGGAGCAGGATTGGAATGAATTCACGCAAGTGAAGCGTGATGACACGGGTGATCCAAATGCCGTCTTGCGTCCGTGGGATTTTTCGTACTACGTGGGTAAGCTGCAGCAAGGTAAATATGCTGTTGATTCAAAAGAAGTGCAGAAATATTTCCCTATCGATGGGGCGATGGAAACCATTTTTTCAATCAACAACAAACTCTTTGGTGTTGTCTTTGAAGAAGTCACCGATCAGGCGACAGCATACGGGCCGGCCCTTTGGCACGAAGATGTCAGACTCTTCTTGGTCAAAGATGAGGATTCTGGCGAGACACTGGGCATGTTCTATCTGGATCTGCACCCCCGTCCAGGAAAGTATGGACACGCAGCGCAGTGGGGCGTGCGTCAATCGAAGACACTTCCAAATGGCGAGCGCCAAGTGCCAGTGGCAGCATTGGTGTGTAACTTCACTAAGCCAACATCAGATAAACCATCACTGCTGACGCACGATGAGATGCAGACATTTTTGCATGAGTTCGGCCACGGTATTCACACGATTCTTTCCGACACACAATATGCTTCGCTTGGAGGCACAAATGTGGAACGTGATTTTGTAGAAGCGCCAAGTCAGATGTTGGAAAACTGGGTGTGGGAACCAGAGATTCTTGCAATCTATGCCCGCCATTACGAGACTGGCGAGCCAATCCCACCGGCGCTTGTAGAGGGGATGATTGCTGCCAAAAACCTTGGCTCGGGTATGCTTGCGGAGCATCAGATCTACTACGGGATGGTCGATCAGGCGTATCACAATGTGCCCGGTGGTGAGGTTGATACAACGCAGCTCGGTCTAGATCTCTTTGAAGATATCGAGCTATATGAGGCCGTTCCAACCACCCGCTTTCAGGCAGGCTTTGGCCACCTGACGGGGTATCAAGCAGGCTACTACGGATATCTTTGGTCCCTCGTTTTTGCTCAGGATATGTATGAGCGTTTTGGTGAGCTGGGTCTATTGAGTCCAGAAGCAGGTGACTATTACCGCCAGATGATTCTCTCGCGTGGTGGTAGTCAGGATGCAATGGATATGGTTGTTGAGTATCTTGGCCGTGATCCGCGGATGGATGCTTTCCTGAATCATCTGGGTCTTGATCCACAAATGGATCAATAAGTTCTTCTCTTTGCGTACGTGGGTAGAGTTCATTGACTGCGTGTCGTGGTGCGCTCTCATCTAAACAGGCCATTTTCTTTACACTTTCATCATGTCTGTACGGGTTGGTATCAATATCGTGCTGTTGGCGTGCAGTATTCCGCTGGTTGCAGTGGGAGTCATCTGGTACCTCACCACGCTCCCACCTTCCTGGTATCAACCACTCGCAGGGGACGATCCCGTGGTCATGCGTGCAGGTGAACTTGGCGAGATGCAACTTGTTGAGGCTTTCCAGCTCATTCGGGAACCGAATGAGCTGTGGCGAATTCGTATCGATGAGGCGGTTGTCAATGCTTGGATTGCAGCCCGTCTGCCAGATTGGATGGAGGGCCAATTTGAGGCTCGGTTTCCCGAAAGCGTCAACCAACCCCAGTTGAACTTCGTGCCAGATGAAATCCAACTAGCCACCTGGTTTGGCAACACCGACTCACCATCTTGTGTTGTTGCCGGCTTTGAGCCAGAGGTGCGCGACGGTGAGCTCTTTTTACGGGTATCAAGTGTGGGCCTTGGCCGCATTTCAATTCCTGGTGACCCAATGGCCCGGGTCATTAAATACCTGCGTTCTGCGATCCCAGAGGCAGAGCTTGATCAAGAAATGGCTGATCAAGCAATCGCCACAATGCAGGGACAGCAGGGGTTTTCCTCCATAGTTCCCCTATTTGACGGCCGTCATGTGTTGATCAGGGATGTGGTGGTCGAAGATGGGAGCCTCCTCCTGACGGCTGAGACCCAGATCGGCGAGCTCTCAGATTAGCCCAAAGCGCCGTGCATCGAGCGTGGGCCGCTGCTACGATTGCCTTCTCAGACAAGTCCCGGGAATCATCATGCCTTCAATCACAATCAACGAACAGACCTACGACTTCGATCAGGGGCAGACGATCCTGCAGATCGCGCTTGATCATGACTTGCCGATTCCCCACTACTGCTATCACCCTGAGCTCTCAATTCCCGCGAATTGCCGAATCTGTCTCGCTGAGGTTTGGGCACCAAATCCACGGAACGAAGGCAAGCTTGAGTCCATGGGCAAGCTCCTTCCAACCTGCCAGACGCATGCACAAGATGGCCAGGTGGTTTATACCGAGAGCCCAAAGGCGATCGCCAATCAAAAGGCAGTGATGGAGTATCTGCTCATCAACCATCCAGTTGATTGTCCGGTCTGTGATCAGGCAGGTGAGTGTTATTTACAGGACTATGCCTACCAATATGGGCGTGGGCAATCGCGTTTTACAGAAGACAAGATCAAACAACCCAAGAAGGATCTTGGACCACATGTATTGCTGTACGCTGACCGGTGCATTATGTGCACACGATGCGTGCGATTTACGCGTGAGGTGACAGGAACTGGAGAACTCCTTGTGCAGGGCCGTGGCGGGCATGAGGAAATAGATGTGTTTCCAGGTATGGCTTTGGATAACGAACTCAGTGCAAATGTCATCGACATCTGCCCTGTTGGAGCACTGCTCGATAAAGATTTTCTGTTCCAACAACGAGTTTGGTTCCTCAAGAGAACAGCATCGATCGATGGTTTGACCTGCTCTGGTGACAATATTTCGGTCGAACATAATGATGGTGTTGTCTATCGCGTTAAGCCCCGTCCCAACCCATTCCATAAGCAATGGTGGATTACCGATGAGGTTCGCTATGGCTGGAAATTTGTTCACGCGGAAGAGCGGTTGCGAGTGCCAGCAATTCGTGGTCAAGATGCATTTGAAATGCCAGAGGCCGGGCATGCTTGGGAGGCGGCTTATCACGAAGCGAATGCCCTCATGCGAGCCTCTAAATCGATGCTCGTACTGGTAAGTCCAATGTTGAGTTGTGAAGACGTCTGGTTGTTGGCTCAGTACGCCAGCAGCTTGGATGCCGACGTGACCTTTGCAGTGGGGCCAGTGCCTCGACATGGAGAAGATAAAACGTTTCCGAGTGGGTATACCTCCTACGCAGAGAAAGCGCCGAATGCTCGCGGTGTACGTCGTGTCTTGGCCACTTTCAAAAACAAGATCGTTGAGTATGAATCACTGTTAGCACACATGGCTTCTTGTCCAAGTATCGATCTTATTTTTGCAACAGGGAACTACCCGAGTGCCTGGGCAACGGAGCAACTGATTACTGGTATCGGACAGGATCGCAAGCTCATACTGCTTGATACGCTGGAGAGTCAACTATCCCGTCGTGCGGATGTATTACTACCGACAGCGACTTGGGTTGAGAAGTCAGGTACGTTTGAAGACGTTCATGGTCGACTACAGGCTTTTGAGCGTGCCATTGAACCGATTGACTATTGCAAGAGTGAAGCACAAATTGCCATTGATCTTTTGGCGGACTTAAGCGGTGAATCATTGGGATACTTCAATCCCGCTAATGTGCGTGAACGTATGGCAAAAGTGACTGGTTTAGAGATGTTTATCAAAGACGTTTCATTGCCAGTACTCGACACATCGCTTGATTCAGACATGGAACTCATCGAGCTTTAGTACGGTCTCACAAAGAAACATATGATTTACTTAGGTCAGTCGCCGGAGGGTTGGCGCAGGCCTTTGACGAGGGCGGCCATCGAACTCAATGGCTTGCCAGTAATCTCAGCGTGTTTGAGTAGATACTGCATCACCACAGTCATCACCGTTGCATGTGACCATGACAATGGACTCACCGAGATTGGTGAACCAGTGTAAGGGTCGAATTGTTCAGCGATCACACCAGAGATCAAAGAGCGTTGATGCACCCAATCTATGTAGGGTATTGCGTGCTTCAAATCTTCGATGTTCTTTGCTTTGGCAATCTCATATTGCGCAAGCCAGAGCGTACAAATAGCCCATGGATTACCGGGTACTTTCTCAATGTCATCATGTTCAATTTGGTGGTAATAGTCATTCTCATAACGTGCCAACCCACCAATGGGTGTACCAACCCAGAGTTTTTCTTTGATGCTATTCATCGTTGATGTCACCATTGGGTCATCAGGAGAAAACGCTCCGAATGCAAAGAGGCTATACATCGCTGCATCAACAGTCATATCTAAGTGGTAAGTGCCATCTTCTTGTGGCGTTGCCATACGAGCGAAGCGGCCTTCCTCTTCAACCCAAAGATGTCGGATGAGCGCGCCGCGCATTCGTTGGGCTGCTTCATGGAATTCTGCTGCATGGTCAGCAGCACCAAGCTCATTGGCGAATGCGGCTGCAGCATTGAGTGCTCCAATCGTTGATGACACAGTGAACGTATGGACGCCCCACCGCTCTTCCCAGAGATCCCAACTGGGTTTTGGAAGACCATTGTGATCGCGGTGCTCAAGCATCCAGCGGGCAGGGTTGATGATCAGTGGTGTGTAGGTGCTCTTAATGAACTCCACATCTCTGAAAACCTCAAAGTGTCGCCACAGCGCCCAGAGCATGAGTGCAGTTTCATCTTGCTGGATTGGTAGGACTCGGCGCCCCTCCATCATCCATGGATGCCAGCTTGATGCAAATGTACCAGTCGGGTTGTACTTGTGAAGGAAGAAGCCATCTGGCTCGATGACGCGTTCACAGAAGCGAAAGAAATTTCGGCTCAACTCGCCCTGTCCAGACAATATAAGTGCATGGGCGCAGAGCGCTCCGTCCCGTGGCCACATATAGGAGTAGGTGTCACCAGAGAAGCGTGTGATATCCGAGTCGTTGGCAGCAATGATGGCGCCGTCATTGTCAATTTGGGTGCGGAGAATGAGCTCACTGCGAATGAACATGTCTCGGATTGGCTCAGCCAATGGAGAGAAGTCAGTTGGTTCCTTACATGCCCAAAGCCGCCAATACGCTTCGGTTCGACTCATCATGCGTCGTGCGGTCTTGCTGAGGATCTTCTGGTTGAGCTGCTTGATATCCTCGTACGACTCGCCTGCGCCCAGCCAATAGACCAGCCCACCACTGCCCCGCGGCTGTAATTGCAAGTTGAAACCAACAGTGGAGTCAACAGAGCCTTGTGCAATGGCATTGCAAGAGAGATTTCCATCTTCGGCGTCGCGCCATGTGCCCTCTGCTTCGTTGATTCGCTTGGCTCCGGTGCTCCAGTGATCGATGCCACACTTTCGATCATCACATCCATTGATAATGAAGTAGGTGCCATCTTTGTAGTGCACGAGACCAGCCAAAACCGGGTCATAATTGACTGTATCACCAACTGGAGAGCCATTGACGGAGATGTCATGATGGAAGAAGACGCGAACGTCTCTGGGTTTGCTCGTGAGGTTGGTGACAGTGATATGTCTGAAGTAGACAGGTGATCCATAGTCAACTGCATCACAGCACAACAACTCAAGCTGAAGCTTCGGGTGCTTCAGCAAAACCTCAGTGATCATTGTGTCGGGCTTGTAACGAAGTTCTCGTTTCCATTCGGGGTCGCTGATCCAAGCAAAGTTACCATCGGCCCAGACACCAAAACGCTGTACATGGCCATCAGTATGGTTTGGTAGGCCAACGTGTGGATAGTAGATATCGCGAATTTGGTAGAGGTTGTCGAATGTGACAAGCATGTCACCATTGCCGACGGGAATATCACGAGGCATGGAATGACTCCCTTTAAAGAACGACTTCCATCATAGGTGATAGGCTGCCATGAGTAGAAAATTTATAGGTGGAGTGTCTTAGCCTGTACTCAACGCGGTGATTCGTGTGTCCAAATCGTCGAGTTGGCCTACTTTGACACCATAGTTCTCGCCAACCTTAACGGCTTGCCCTTGGGCGATCTTTTGGTTGTTGACGAGAATATCCAGGGGCCCCGAACCGCCGGAGGATGCATCGGTCTCAAGCGAAATGCCAAGATCGATGATCTCACCAGGTGTGAGCGTAGAGATTCGTTTCATTGACAATTTACACTGTGCTAAACGGACAATAATTGGCACTTCAAGGGTCTTGATTGCTTCGAGTGATCTTGGCATGTTTCTAGTATCGGCCAAGCGATCATCTCATCAACAACATGTCCTTCTGGAAAGACGCGACTCAGCCCAACAATTCTTCTAGCACAGCCATGCGCACCGCCACGCCGTTACTGACCTGCTGCAGGATGAGGCTGCGGCTTTGGTCATCTGCGACGGCAGCAGACAGTTCAAAGTCGCGGTTGACAGGTCCGGGATGGAGCACTGGTGCGGATGGCTTGAGCTTCGCTGCCCGGGCGGGCGTCAGTCCAAATTGTTCCGGATAATCGGCACCGATGACGTCATTTTCGTGCCGTTCAAACTGGACACGCAACATCATGATCGCATCTAAATCTGAAAGAACAGCGTCAAGATCATTGGTTATCTCAACGCCTCCACTGGCACCTCCAGAGGGCCTGGGTAAATGTAAAAGTGTTTCTGGCACAAGTTGGGATGGACCAACCAAAACCACATTGGCACCCATTGTTGTGAGCCCATGGATATTCGAGCGAGCAACTCGACTGGAGTCAATATCACCGACAATGGCAATACGCTTGCCTTGAAGTTCATGCCCGCTTGGTACTGGGCCCTCTGCAAAATGTTCCAGAAGCGTCATCAGATCAAGTAAACCTTGAGTGGGATGTTCGTGTTTGCCATCGCCAGCGTTGATGATTGAACAATCGAGGTGTTCGGCGAGCAGTGCGGCGCCCCCACTGGGTGTGCAGCGAATAACGATGGCATCAACGCCCATGGCATTGACATTGCGAGCAGTATCAAGAAGTGTTTCACCTTTCGATACGCTTGAGCTTGAAGCGTAGAGATCAAGGACATGGATCCCCAACCGCTGAGCGGCTCGAGTGAAGCTGAGTCTTGTCCGGGTAGAGTCTTCAAAGAAGAGGTTGGCCATGGCCCTTCCAGCCAGTGGTCCGTTTTTTGGTCCTGGATCAGGTTGCTCGCGGAGATCGATGGCCCGTACGACAAATGCCGTCAGTTCAGCGGCTGAAAGCCCCTCGAGTTGAAGCAGATGTTGGGGGGTAGATGGAGGCACTGTGGGCATGCTGCAATTCTACCGCCGGTCTCGGGTAGACTGCACATATGCACCGCCCGACTTCAATTTGCCTTCTGGCTAGCCTGGTTCTGATCGGCATGGGCTGCCAGTCCAACAAAGGCCCCGATGTCTTAACGGTGGAATCATCGTCATATAACCAGGCCTTTGATGCGGCTGTGGAGGCAGCAAATCAGTGGGGTATGCCGGCGCGAATGCGTGATCGGCGAAATGGGGTTATTGAGACTGATCCAGCCATTGCCAGTTCAATATTTGAGCCTTGGAAGACGGATAACCCTACCTTTTCAGATGCCATGGAAAATACCCTGGGCATGCATCGACGCACAGTTCGTTTTGAATTCACACCAGTGGGGTTCGAAGAGTCAGTTCTTCGGGCAACCGAGGTCTTAACCGGCCCCGATATGGTGGCTCTGGGCTCGGCTGATCTCGACCTCACCGATTACAAGGGTGAACTTGAGTTGCGAGCTTGGGTCTTTCTTGAGCGGGCGGGGCAACCTGGCTACCAACGGAACTCTTGGACGCGCAATCGCTCGGGTGTTTTCGTTGCCAATGATCCAGGCAGGCAAACCCAAAAGGGCATTATCTGGACATCAGTGCATCGTGATGAGGCCTTTGAGCGTCGACTCTTGGCCACAGTGAGTCATGAACTGAGCCATTTATCCGATGAAGCAGCGGATGCTCAAATACCGCCCACTCAGCGACCAGCCAATAACTGGGAACGAGGCCACTGAACTGGGTTTGATGCTCAGGTGCCGCCCAATCAGCCACCAGCCAATCCAAGTTCTCGATAATGGGCTCGCTCATGCGGCAGACACGGCTCTTTAAAGACAAAATAGTCGTTTTCTGACTAAAATCGACGATTATGTCTCTACGAGAAATCTAAATAGACTTGGAAAGCGCTGAGTTTTCTTTGCCAGGGGCCGATCTATCGATAGGCTTAAAGGATGGCATTTTCGCACGCCGAACAATAGATTGCGTACCTATGATGTCTGACCACGATCAGGGAGCAGGTTGATGCGGGCTTCGAATCAAAACAAACGAAAGCAGCCCAAGTGTGGGCTCATATCAATGGCATTTGCAGCTGTTGGTTTGGCCAGTGGCTTGGCTTGGGCAAATCCCAATGACGCTGTTACTGGTTTAGAAGCGCTGGCTGAACGAATTGGCGATGTTCCCACAGGGAGTGGTGTTGCTGTTGGCCAAGTTGAGACCGCTACGAGTAGCGGCAGTTACGCACCAGATGAAAATGCGGGACAGTTTGCGGGTAAGACGATCATTGAATCTAGTGGCCCGTCTGGTGCGTCCAGCCATGCCACCCAAGTTTCGAAGGACTTGTTCGGTCTGGCCCGGAGCATCGCGCCAGGAATTGATAAAGCATATATTTATGAAGTCAACGATTGGATCAGTTCGGTTTTGCGAGTCGGAACAAGCGGTGTGCCGCTTGTGACTCCCTCTGATCAGAAAGTCGTGAACCACTCATGGATTGGAAGTGCTGGTAGCTGGGACAATCAGATTCTACGCCGAGCTGATTATGTGGTCGATCGAGACAATGTCATTATGTGTGTGGGCGTAAACAATAGTGAACCAGCCTATCCCCTGATGTCTCATGGCTATAACAGCATCAGTGTTGGTACCGTTGATGGTACGCATGCGTCAACCGATGTTGGTTCAGGTAATGATGGTCCGGGTCGTAACAAGCCCGATATGGTGGCCCCAGGTAGTAGTTTTACGAGTTTTGTTACGCCTGTTGTTGGGGCTGCGGCTTCACTGCTTCTTGAGACAGCGCGCACCGATTCTGAACTTGTAGGCAACCCTGATGCACAGCGACCTGATGTCATCAAAGCAGTTCTACTTTGTGGCGCTGATCGGAGCAATGACTGGACCAATAATCCTGTTGATGCGGGTGCGACACGAGGATGGACCGATCGTGGTCTTGATGAAGTCTATGGTGCGGGTAGCCTCTGGGTTGATGACAGTCACCTTATTCTGGCCAATGGCGAAACGAATGGCCAGAGTACCGTTCCCTCAGAAAACACAATCTCGGCACCAGGTTGGGCCCTCGATACCATCACGATTGGCGACAGTTCTTATTGGCGTTTTGAGTTGACTGAGGCAAGCGACGTTGAGTTCTTGGCAACGTGGTATCGAAAAACAAACACAGTATTTTCGACTAGTTATGTTGCAGACTTTGATCTATTGCTTTGGTCTGTTTCAGGCAATGATCTCAATTCACTACTTGGGCAAGGCCCGCGTGTCTTTGGCGGCAATGTGACCAGTGAGAGTGCTATTGACAATGTTGAACTTATTCATGCCACAAATTTAGCGCCTGGTGAATATGTGTTGCAGGTGTCTCGTGTTGATGGCACTTCAAATGCAACGAGCGATGTGGCAGTCGCATGGAAGATTCCAGAATCATCAGAGGTCGTATTGGTGGGTGACTTCAATAATGACAACATTGTCGATATTTCAGATTTCTCGATTTTCCTAGTGAACTTTGGCATCAGCTGTGATCTTGGTGACGCGTGTGTCGGCGACTTGAATGGCGACCGGACGGTCAACATCTCGGACTTCTCTATCTTTCTTGTGAACTTCGGGACGACTGCTGGCGGCTAAGTGCACATGAAATCTGGGGCATTTGACCAGCTCCTTAATCACTTTCTATTCGAGATGGCATTACCTAGACCTAGACCTAGGGCGTGGTCGGTGTACTGGTCAACGATCGATACAGTCATCAAAAAAGGGCGCCGTTTTGAAAACGACGCCCTTTTGGTTGGTATCAAGGAAGAGAAACGTATTAGTTCATTGACCTGCGTGGAACGCCTCCAATGTGGTGCGTTGGGGCAACCTTGCCTAGACCGGTCTCTGCGACAGCGCTGCGTGTTTCACACACATTGCCATAGTTGACCAAGAAGATTGAGAAGTCGTTGAGATCAACAACCAGATCGCCGTTGAGATCTGCGATGTTCTCACCGGTGGCACCGAAGTTCACTAGGAACGCTGTGAAATCAATAAGGTCAACTACACCATCATCAATGATGTCACCTGGGCATTCCTCACAAACATCTGGCACACCGTTGCCATCATCGTCAGCGAGTTCGCCGCTTAAGATCTGTCCGTAGTCGACAATGCCGTCACCGTTACAGTCGGCAGACCATTCAACAACATAACCCAAACTACCAGTCCAGTCATCCCAATCATTTGACCAGTACGCCACATCACCTTGCTGACAGAACATGTCGAGGTAATCTCGACCTTCTACATCAGATGGCTGCATCGATGGATGGCAGTCGCCCTGGTTCCAAGCTTCATAGCTCCAAGATTCACCGGTGACCCACTGCCATTGACCGGTACCTTCCTTTGTTCCACCAAGCCAGTACCCGGGTCCTGAGTCAACCAAGGGGAAACTACTGGTGATAAAGGCATTTTCCTCAACAGATGTCATGGTCGCCAAGTAACCACCCTGATTGTCAGCAGCTGCCGCCGCCTCGGTCCAATCAATCTGAGCGACTGAGAAGCGCTCATACCAATTCCCGTTCCCGCCATCTTCGACGCGCCATTGTTGCAGCTCGCACACGGTATTACCGCCGTTGTCGACATAGCCCTGGTATGACCCTTCGCCATCGATCTGGTCGGGGATATTTTGGCAGACCACCGTATTCTCGAGTTTTGGCTCAGTGTCATCACCGTTCCAGCCACCTCCGGCAATGCCACCGCCGAACCCATCTGGATGGCCATCGGCCACATTGTGATGAATGTTGCAGTTCTTGACATCAACGATTGCGCCAGGATTGATTGTGAGGAACAATGCCCCGCCCCGATCAGTTGCCAGGTTGTTGTTGAACGTGCAGCCATCCAGCGTGACGTCACAATCCGTGAAGAAGCGAATGGCACCGCCATCGCCTGAGGTGTTTCCAGTGAAGACACTGTTAGTGACCGAAACCGGGCCGTCGTAGATGGTCAGTGCGCCGCCCGTCATTGGGGCCGAGTTGGCATTGAAGGTGCAGGTGGCGATCTGCCCGGTCGAATCCTGTATGGATGCTGCACCTGAACTAGTACTCGCGGTATTGGAATCGAAGGTGCAGTCCGTCAGTGTAAAGCTGCTGTCATTTCCAGCAAAGAATCCGCCGCCACCGCTGCTGGTGGAAGTATTTTCAGCAAACGTAGTATTTGCAATAAATGGGGAGCAATTTTCCCAGCACAGGAAGCCGCCACCACCCTGAGTTGAGATGTTTTTCTCAATCGTGCTGTTCTCGATGACTGGATCGCTTCGTCGGCAGAAGATTCCACCACCATCCTGAGTGGCGTTGTTTTCGAGAATGATGCAGTTGCGAATAGTCGGGTCACAGTCAAACAGGTACAGACCGCCACCATTGTCGGCGCGGCCGTGCTGGAACGTCAGTCCCTCGATCACCGTGCCGTTGTCACCGCCACCATTGCCGATGAGTCCTCGGCGTGCGTCCTGGCCGTCAACGATGGTGGTTGCAGCGCCGCCGCTGCCGATGATGCTGATGCCGTGATTGGGCAGTGTGATGACGCTGTTGCCGTTGCTCGTATACGTGCCTGGCATGACGAGGATCGCGTCGCCGTCACTGGACGCATTGATCGCATCCTGAATGTTGTCGAAGTCGGCGTCAGGATCGTCGAGCCCGTCGTCGTCGACAGTAATTGGCTCGCAGATGTCCGGTACACCGTTGCCATCATTATCAGTCAGTTCACCGTTTAAGATCTGTCCGTAGTCGACCATGCCGTCGTCGTTGCAGTCGGCGGACCATTCCATAATGAACTTTCTTTCAACCGGGCTGCCGTTTGTGACTTCATACAGATCATTCCAAGCACCACCACAACAGTAGTGTCCAGCCTCTTCATCGGGGACGCTCAAATCGTTATTGTCAGGGCCATCGCCATTCCAATTGGTATAGGACCAAGCCTCACCACTGACCCAACCCCACCCACCATTTGGTTCAGAATATTCTGGTGAATTGATGTCCTGATAGGCGCCAATCCATCGGGCGTCTCCGCCATCGAGGTTGGTATACACCCAGGTATCTTCATCCGCAGAAGTTAAGCTGACGAGATGCCCGCCAAGGTCTTCGCAATATGAGCGGGCCGCGTGATACGTGCTGTCGATATCGACAGCCTCATACCAGTTCCCATTGCCCCCCTCGGCTTGGGTCCACTGCACGGCTTGGCCTGCTGCACTGGTTGAAATAGTGAACAACGCGCCAAACAACGCGACAAAGACTGCGAAGCAGTTGGGGGTCTTCATCTCTGATCTCCAAGTTGTACGAACGTGGTTGTGTGACTCGTGTGAATTAACAGTCGTCTTCCCACAACTGCGACACGATTTTCACAACTTCCCTCTCAAACATCACTTACCGACCCAGAGCCTAGCAGAAGCAAAGGTTGCTGCGCAGTTCTATGGCTCATCGCGATCAATGCTCACGATGGCGCTACCTTGAGAGGACTTAAGTGGATAATCGCCTCGCCAAGACCTGTCGCCGTCTGAGCGAAGACGCCCCGGTTTACTTGGCAAGGATCCTCTAGGAGTTGGGCCCAAAATAGTCACCTAGAAATCCCTGCATGGCTAGAAACATGTTGACCAGCCAACTTTTCAGCCGTCGAGCATAGCCTTTTTGGCTCTTTTTTCCTACGAAATACTGGCCAAACAAGAGCGATAAACAAGACTTTCACGAATGTGAGTGGCGGTGCAGTAAACTTCCCCCATGAAACGCCGCTCTGTGGGCCCTTCCATCCTCATGATCACCCTCCTGGTGCTCTTTGCTGTGTGCCTGATCTACCCGATTTGGCTGACGATCGAAGGTGCGTTTGTTTCTTATGACGGTGGCTTTACGCTTTATCACATCGGTGAGGTGTTCACCAATGAAGTGTTGCGCAACAGCCTCCTCAATGCATTGGCGATTGCTGGTTGTACCACACTGCTTTCGATCATCATTTCATTACCACTGGCAGGGCTCACGGCGCGTTATGACTTTCCAGGGAAAAAAGTTTTTGGCGCACTGATTTTAGTGCCCTTAATCTTGCCACCGTTTGTTGGTGCGATTGGTCTTACCCACTTGCTTGGACGTAGTGGCGCTATCAACACACTGTTGATAGATCTAGGTCTTCTCGAAACTGGTTTTGACTTTATTGGTAAAGGTGGCTTCTGGGCGATTGTCGTGATCGAAGCGCTGCACCTGTATCCAATCATTTATCTCAACGCCACGGCATCACTTGCCAATCTGGATCCAGCGTTAACTGAAGCGGCAGAGAATGTTGGTGCTGGTCCCTGGAGTCGCTTCACGAAGATCACGCTTCCGCTGATTCGCCCGGGACTCTTTGCGGGTAGCACGATTGTCTTCATCTGGTCATTTACAGAGCTTGGTACACCGCTGATGTTCGACTATCAGCAAGTTGCTCCAGTACAGATCTTTCAGTTGATAAAGGAAATGTCTGATTCGCAGCAACCCTATGCGCTGACTGCGGTCATGCTTGCGATCGCGATTGGAATTTATGTCGTTGGCAAATTCTTTTTCGGCCGCCGAGGCCATGAAATGTATGCCAAAGCCTCGGTTCAGGCGATACCTAAGAAGTTAAAAGGTATTGCTGCGCTGGGTGCTTTAACACTATGTACGGTTGTTGTGCTGATGGCGGTCAGCCCACATATCAGTGTTGTACTTTCGAGTCTTGCGGTGGATGGTTCGTGGTATCAGTCCATCTTCCCACAGCAGTTCACACTTCAATACTATGACGATGCGCTGACCCATCCCTTAGCAATGGGGTCTATTGAAAACAGTCTCGTGTATTCAGTGTGCGCGGTCGCACTCGATCTTGGTATTGGGCTGTTGATTGCCTACTTAATTGTTCGCACCCGCATCTGGGGCCGCACGCTCCTAGATAGCCTCTCCATGTTGCCGCTGGCCGTTCCCGGTTTGGTGATGGCCTTTGGATATGTGGCCGTGACCTTACGCTGGCCTTTCGGAGAGGGCGATCCGCTTGAAGGCGTGCTCAGTGTGACCGGCGCTGAGCCCAATCCAGCGGTCTTGCTAGTCATCGCATATGCGGTTCGGCGTCTTCCCTATGTCGTTCGCGCGACCGCCTCAGGCTTGGAACAGACTTCGGGGCAGCTTGAAGAAGCAGCTTTGAATATGGGAGCAAGCAAGCTCCGGGCTATTCGGACCATCATCGTGCCACTGATCATGGCGAACTTGATTGCAGGTGCTCTTTTGGCCTTTAGCTTTGCCATGCTCGAGGTTTCAGACTCGATCATTCTGGCTCAGCGTGAGGCTGACTTCCCCATGACCAAGGCGATTTATGTGCTCTTTGAGCGATTGGGCGATGGTCCCGCCATTGCCAGTGCGATGGGCGTTTGGGGCATGGCACTCCTGGCGGCCACGCTCATTGGAGCCTCAGTGATGATGGGTAAGAAAATGGGTGCCATCTTCCGGGTCTAATAAACCGTCAATAACGCAGGCAGCTGGGTATACTTTCCCTTCGTGAAAGATGTCACAAAGCAGGGCTTTGGGCATCACCAGACCCATCCACTGGCGATAAATTAGATCAGGAACTGACCACCTATGCCCTATTCCATCCATCCCGATGAGGGCTATACCGTTGATGCTGATTCCGTCGATTATCTTGACGAGACGCTCGTTGATGGTGGCGACCGCTGGGTTTTGAACTTTGGCCCCCAGCATCCAGCGACCCACACCACGCTGAGAATTATTTTGCAGCTTGATGGGGAGCGTGTCGTACGGGCCATTCCCCACTGTGGCTATTTGCACTCGGGATTTGAGAAGTTAGGCGAACACCACGATTACAACCAATATGTGTGCACCATTAGTCGTATGGACTACATCAGCCCCATCGTCAACGATGTGGCATGGCATCACGCGGCTGAAGTTCTCTTCGGGATTGATCTGACACCACGTTGCAAAGTGGTGAGAACGATTCTTGCAGAGCTTGGGCGTATTCAAAACCACCTGCTTTGTGTCGGCGCCGCTGCGCTTGATCTAGGTGCTTTCACAGGTTTTCTCTATGGTTTTAATGAGAGAGAACACATCTATGACATTCTCGACTTTCTGTTTGGACAAAGGTTCCATCCAGATGGAACCCGTGTTGGCGGCATGATGCGTGACATTCCAGATATGGCAGTGTTCCGAACCATGGTTCGAAAATTCATCGATGTCAGACTTCCGAAAGCCATGAATGATATTGAGACGTTGCTCAATACCAATCGTATTTTTATTGATCGTGTTAAAGATGTTGGCATCATTACTGAAGAAGATGCGATTGCATGGTCACTATCTGGACCACTGGCACGGGCCTCTGGCGTTAAGCGAGATCTTCGAAAGGACGAGCCGTACCTGTGCTACAAAGACAATTGGGACGGCCAGGGCGCTGAAGCTGTAAAGTTTGATGTGCCTATCGCAACCCACGGTGACTGCCTTTGTCGCTATCTGGTGCGACTTGAAGAACTCAGACAATCCCGGCGTATTATTGATCAACTGATTGACAACATTCCTGACGGCCCAATCGACTCAGATCCTGAAGGGAAGACTCGGTTGCCGGATAAAGGCGATGTCTATGGTTCTATTGAAGCGACGATTCAACACTTTGAGTTGGTCATGACCAACCGAGGTTGGGATACACCTGTTGGAGAGTGCTATGGTGCCATCGAAGGACCCAATGGTGAACTTGGTTATTACATCGTGGGTGATGGTGGCCGCTGCCCTTGGCGCGTGGCTGTGCGTCCACCAAGCTTTATTAACTACCAAACATTTCCCAAGATGTTTGAAGGACATCAACTGGCCGACCTTGTAGCGGTACTCGGTTCGATTAATGTGATCGCGGCGGAGCTCGATCGTTAGATTGAAACCCCCCTACCTTTTCTTTGCACGAGAGTGCGCAGTAGCAATTCGGAAACAACAACATGACTTGGCGAGCCAAACCATCTGCAACTACCAAGATTGAAAAGCGTGATATTCCTTATCTCACGCCGCAGATGCTTGAGTCCTATCGTAAAGACGTGTTACCCAGGTATGAAACAAAAATGGGTGCGTTGATGCCCATTCTCCACGATGTGCAACACCACTATGGTTACATTGCTGCTCAAGCAATGGTTGAGATTGCTCTCTTTTTAGAGATCACACCAGGTGATGTGCTTGACACGGCATCCTTCTATGAGGATTACCATTTAGAGCCAGTTGGTAAGTATGTAGTCGCAGTATGCCAGTCAATTGCCTGTGAGGTTTGTGGTCACCAGGCGATCGTCGACTATGTGCGTGAAAAGCTCGACATCGAACCGCATGAAACAACCGACGACGGTAAGTTCACCTTACTGACTATGGAGTGTCTTGGTGCATGTGATACAGCGCCATGTGCCTTGGTCAATGACCAACGCTATGACAACTTGAGTATCACATCGCTGGAAAAAATTCTCGAAAGTCTGCCAGATTGATGGCTTCAAATCAGAAAAAGTCGATCATGCGATGCATCGGCGAGTTCGTCGGCCATGTTGGTCGTGCGATCAAGACCACGCCTTCTGAAAACTCAGAGCGCCGGGAGATCAGCCGCACCACTGAGGAGCGAGAACAAGGTGATGTAACACTACGACGCACCACGGTTGAAGAAGTTGAGTTTAAGGCCACACGAACAAATCAAGATTCCTAAAACATGTCCAGCTGAGATCGCAATCAATGTCTACTTACCACATGAAAGAACCCATACTGACCCAGCGCATTCCAACGGCGCCATGGGGGGATCCACGTGACAGGCATCTGGTTGGTTATGACGAGTTTGTTCAGACCGGTGGCTACCAAGCACTTGATCAAGCCCTCACGATGGATCCAGCGGCGATTGTTGATTTGGTCAAGGAATCACAACTAAGGGGTCGTGGTGGCGCTGGCTTTCCGTGTGGTTTGAAGTGGACGTTTCTTCCTGAACCTGATGGGAAGCGGCGCTATCTTGCTGTGAACTGTGACGAAGCCGAGCCAGGCACTTTCAAAGATAGACTCTTCTGTGATTACGACCCACACCTGATACTTGAGGGTATCGCTATTGCCTGCTGGGCGTGCCGACTTGATACGGCTTACTTTTTTATCCGCGGCGAATACCATCACCAAGCCCGTGTGATTGAGCAAGCGATTCAAGAGGCATACGACAAAGGGATCTTTGGATCCAAAGGCCTCTTGAACGGTAAGACAGATTTTGCAGTCGAGTGCTACTTACATCGCAGCGCCGGGGCTTATATTTGTGGCGAAGAAACTGGTTTGTTAGAGGCCATTGAAGGTAAACGAGGTTGGCCCCGCGTCAAACCACCTTTCCCAGCAGTTGAGGGTCTCTTTGGGCGACCAACGATTGTTAACAATGTAGAAACGCTGGCATGCTTGCCTTCTATTCTGACACGCGGCACAGAATGGTTTCAGTCGATTGGGGTTGCCTCTTCGATTGGTGGCCCTCCGAGTTATGGACCGAAACTTGTTGGCGTTTCAGGTCATGTCGAGCGTCCTGGTGTTTTTGAAGTTGGCCTGGGTATTCCTCTCAATGATCTCGTCGATACGTACTGTGGCGGTATGCGAGGTGGCAAGACCTATAAGGGCGCGATTGCTGGAGGCGTCAGCATGGGCATACTCGGCGCCGATCAATTTGGCGCCGAAATGGATTTTGACATTGGTCGCCGGTACGAGGTCATGGGTCTTGGTACAGCTTGCCCCACGGTCTTCGACCAAGATACCGATATGGTTTCGGTAGCAAGAAATATTGCTCGTTTCTTTAGTAACGAGTCATGTGGTCAATGCACACCATGTCGTGAGGGTGCGCCGTGGGTTTATAAGTTGTTGTGCAGAATTGAGGCTGGTGATGCAACAACGAAAGATCTTGACCTGCTTCTTGAAGTTGCGGGATCAATGGGCTCAATGCCAGGCACTACCATTTGTGGTTTGGCAGACGGTACCAACTGGGCGGTACGAACCATCGTCAACAAATATCGCAGTGAATTTGAATCTCGCGTACGGGCATCTTATGTTCCGGTAACAGTCGGTGGTCAAACCGAATAAAGGTAATCAAGGGCCCCAAGAACGTCTGGAAGGCCCCTTCCTGGCCACTGATGCAACGTGGCAGGAATTACCCTTGCCACACAGCGGTGCGAGCCTATGCTGTGTCGTCTAGCAGATTCGGTCTGCATCGCTGCGGTGGGCGGCGTCAATCAACCATGCCCATCATTCAAGACGTTTTGAGGTCATCAAATTTAATGGCACCCATTGCGGAACCGTCCGCCTCGTCAGAATCTGCACCCGGCTCATCAGAAGCGCCGCTGGCAGATCCTGACCAACCTCCTGAACCGGAAAAGACACAAAAGCAATCTAAAGAGGATTGCCCAGGACATCAGTGCGTCTGTGAAGTGGATGTGATCTGGTCAATTGATCGTCCCTGCGTGATTGACCTTGAGCTTGTTACAACTCAACTCAAACAAGCCGCTACTTATCTCAAGACACAAGACAAGAGTTTTGCGATCGCCATCATTGATGATGCTGCGATGTGTGCCTTGCATGATCAGCATTGTGGTGATCCAACGCCGACAGATGTATTGACATTCGATGTAGATACAGAGTCGAGTAAAGAGGTGGCAGATATCGCTATCTGCTTTGATGAGGCGCAGAGACAAGCAACCCAACGTGGACACGCCGTTGACAGTGAGTTGCTGCTCTATGCCATTCATGGCATGTTGCACTGTGATGGACATGACGACACCAATGCAGAAGCATTTACTCAAATGCATGATGAGGAAGATCGCATTCTGACAGCGATTGGCATTGGTCCCCTCTTTTCAGGGGGGCCAGACTCATGATGCCCATCTTTGCATGGATTGTGCCCTCAATTCTACTCATCTTAGCTACGTATCTTTCCGCAATAGAACTTGCGTTAGCAGATATATCCCAGGCAGGACTTGCCCGCGCATTGGAGTCAAGTAATCGTGAACACAAGGCCGCATGGTTAAGTAAAAACGCGCGAAGCGCCGTACTGATGGCGACCATTCTGCGCACACTTGCCTCAATAGCATTCTTTGGCTTTATTCTCTTTTACTTTGTTGACTTTGAAGCAGAACATTGGACGTTTTGGCTTGAGTTGGTGGGCGCCTGCGCAGTCGCAGTGCTGTTGCTGTGGATTGTGCGAGATATGGTCACTCAGGCACTTGTTGTGCATGCAGGGACTAAATTTCTAGCACATTCGATTCCAGCTGTTTCAGTTCTAATCTTTTTGGGATGCCCATTCTCTTGGTTGTTTCGTTTCGTCGATGAAGTGGTTCGGCGACTTTCGGGCGTTCATCTTGAGACAGAAGACAAGGTGGAGGCTGAGCTTCTTCAGAGTATCGAAGATACACATCGTGAGGGTGGGCTGGATGAGCACGCAGCGGCAATGTTGGAAAATGTCGTCGAGTTTAATTCGACAGATGTCGGCGAAGTGATGACGCCGCGTACAGATGTTGAAGGTATCGAACTCACAGACGACTTAACTTTCATTAGATCATTCATTGTGGATGCTGGTCATTCACGCATCCCGGTGTACAAAGGCAGCCTCGATCAGATCGCGGGCATTCTTTATGTCAAAGATCTGGTCCCGTACCTCGGGGAAGACACTTCTGATTTTAAGTTATCGCCACTATTGCGCCAGCCGATCGTGGTGCCAGAGTCTCGACCAGTTCGTGAACTGCTTGCAGATTTTCAACGCAGTGAGGTGCATCTTGCGATTGTTATTGATGAGTATGGTGGCACCTTGGGCCTGGTTACTATTGAGGATGTGCTCGAAGAAATTGTTGGTGAAATTCATGATGAGCATGAGCCCAATGGTGATGAAGAGCCCGAACTTCGAATGATCGACAAACGCCATGCAGAAGTCGATGGTCGCTTCCATATTGATGACCTCAACGAAAAGCTCAGGTTGAGCCTTCCGGAGGATGAAGAGTACGACACTGTTGGTGGATACCTACTGGCGTATATTGGCCGCGTGCCTCAAGTTGGTGAGGTTATTGAAGCTGCTCATACCCACTTTACGGTGTTGCAAGCGACACCTACACACATTCAACGAGTTGCGGTCGCATTGGTTGAGGCGCCTTTAACAAGTGGTGAGCATGCGCCGAATGATGATGAATAATGCGTTCATTACATGAGTAACCTATAGGAAACGCGTCTTTTTGTAGGGTTATTCAACTTTTTAGCAAAGAAACTCAGCGCGCATTGCACAATGCCACTTATGGTGTATTTGCATAAGTTATGATTCGTTCACTGCGCAGATACAGTTGTGCCGATTCAACATTCAGTTCATCGGCTTGCAGAGAGGCGTTGGGGCGCAGCAAGTTTTCAGGAGAATCAAAATGATGCCTCGGTGTTTTGGGTTGATTTTTACGGTCGTATTGGTGGGCGGAGTTTTCGCTGCTGGCTGTAAAAACCAAAAGACATCAACTGCTCAAGCCAAGAGCCATGCGAGTTCTCCAGAAGTCATCACTTCGCAGTCTCATGACAAAGAAGGTGAGCAGCAATTCATCGTCCGTGGGAGTGAAGGTCATTCCATGGACGGCCAAACGTTTGTGGTGACTCGCCATTCAGAATCATCATCTCAACCAGGCGATCTGATGACGTCTGTTGATATCGAGATGATCTTTGATGGGGAGATGCCCGATGACTGGAATAGTGGTGATCATGCTTCTCATACAGTGATTGTCAATGGTGAAGTCGTTGATAGTTCTCATCTCGATGAGCCACTTCCACCTCAAGCTCGTGAAATGCTCATGCAACAAGGCATGAACACGTATCGTGATCTTGTTAATAAGGCCATGGCTTCGGAGGATCAGCAGAGCGAACATCTTGAGATGTTTATTGATTTGCATTCTGATGAACATGAAAATTCTGAACCAAACGATCATCCAATGTGGCAACGCATTGAGGAGAGTGAAATCGCTTTGTCATTTATGGAAAATGAGGCGTTGGTCACACTCTGGGGTATCGACCTTATAAAGAAGCATGTGGAGCCAGCGAAGCGCGTAGATATGTTGTCGAAGCTTTTGGCCTCCACGGAAAATAGAACTCCAATGAGGTGGCAGCGGGCGTGCCGCAATGCCATGTTGATAACCTTGATGGAGACGCAGGCAGCAATGGGCCATGACGATGAGGCTCAGGCCACACTGATGTCCATGATCGAGGAGAATATGAATGGAACGAGATCGAAAAATACCACTGAGCAAGAGTAAGCGAAGGCCCAAGGTTACGTCACACTGGAACCACAGTGCGGCGACGACGGGACGCGAAGCAGTCCCGATTGGCCGCACTTCAGGTCGAGCCCATGGCTTTTCTGCAGTGCGTCGCAATGATCGAAGAGCCAGTCGTTAAGACCTTACTATTAATAACAGACGCGG
The DNA here is from genome assembly GCA_029268515.1 of Phycisphaerales bacterium. NCBI lineage: Bacteria > Pseudomonadati > Planctomycetota > Phycisphaerae > Phycisphaerales > Phycisphaerales bacterium. The sequence continues at coordinate 144,519 of JAQWNP010000002.1, forward strand.
CGGGAGCAGCCCTGGGAAAGCAGATTTGGGTAAGAGTCAGATGCTAAAGAAATTCATCAAGGATGTGGGTCAGGCCCTCCCTAAACGGATTCGCCACGCGATTCTTCACCTGGGCTTTGATATCGCGCGGGAGGAGTTCGACCTCTTCGCCTTTCGCTACGCCTTAGCGCCGCACATGTTTCATGGATTGAGGCTGCTGCGTGATCGTGGATACGAGCCCGCGACCATCATCGACGTGGGCGCCTTTAAGGGGGACTGGTCGCGAGGGGTTCATAAGATCTGGCCAGCGTCGAAGCAGGTCATGGTCGAGCCAAACGCCGCGATCATTCCGGAGTTCGCGGGGGCGGCACGGGAGCTGGGCGCGACAGCGATTCAGGAGCTCCTTGGGAAGGAGGCCGGGGCCAAAGTGGAGTTCGCGGTCATGGAGTCGGGCTCCTCGGTCTTTCATGAAAACAGCCCGCTGCCTCGCGAGGTCGAAGAGCGAATGTTGCAGACGCTGGACAGCGTGATCGACTTGGAGAGGTTGGAGGGCAGTGTATTACTCAAGCTGGACACCCAGGGCTACGAATTGGAGGTTCTGGCAGGCGGCGAGGGAGTGCTCTCAAAGTGTGACATGGTGCTGCTCGAGGTGTCATTGATTGAGATCAACAAGGGCTGTCCCCTTGTGGATACGGTGATCGCTTATTTGGCTGCGCGTGACTTTCGGGCTTGTGAGGTGATCGAGCTCCATCGGCGACCCCTGGACGCAGCCATGAACCAGATCGACCTCGTGTTCGTGCGTGAAGACCACCCCCTCTTCTCCAACACGTCTCATTTCTGACGCATGCCGACGCAAGTCGCCAAGTCGCCTGAGTGACTCAGATCATAACGACGCTCGCACGCTGGTATCTCGTCGCCGGCGTGCCGCAATGCCATGTTGATAAGACCTTTGCTCGGCCCCATTGACCAATGAGGTCACCTTGAGCAGGTTTGCAGAAGGTTCATCGCGCATGAGTCTGTCTGCTGACTACAATATGTAGCTCATGACACTGAGCTCTATTCCGGAAATTCTCGACGATCTGAGTGAAGGCAAACTGATTGTTCTTGTGGACGATGAATCCCGCGAGAACGAAGGCGACTTTGTGTGCGCTGCTGAGAAGATTGATATTGGAATCATCAACTTCATGACTCGAGTTGGAGGCGGCTACCTCTGTGTGGCGCTCGATCAAGCATCTTGCGAGCGATTACATCTGACGCCTCAAGTATCGACCAATGATTCACTTCGAGGCACACCACTGACGGTGAGCGTTGATGGTCATCCACGGCATGGTGTTGGTACCGGCATCTCAGCGGCCGATCGAGTGGCCACCATCAAGTTGCTCATTGATCCAGACAGTCAGCCGGACGACTTCGTGCGCCCCGGTCATATCAATCCACTTAAAGCTCGTAAAGGTGGCGTGCTTGTTCGCACTGGCCAAACAGAAGGATCGGTAGATCTTTGTACGCTTGCCGGCCTCAAACCAGGCGCTGCAATTATCGAGATTGTTCGACCTGACGGAGAAATGGCACGGATACCAGATCTTGAAATTCTCTGCCGAGAACACAACATTAAGATGTGTTCGGTCGAGCAGATTATTGAATATCGCTTAGCCCGTGAAAGCCTCGTTGAACGCATGTCACCCCAGGAAGGTGTGCAGGTCGATACGCCTGAAGGTCCGTTCACTTTAGTCGCATTTCGAAGTGTGATTGATCCATTGCCACACCTTGCTTTCTGCGTCGGCGATGTAGGCAAGCTCAGCCCAACTGGACACATTATTCCGATTCAAGATCCCGTACTCGTTCGAATGCACCGCCGAGATCTACTTGGCGATGTTTTTAATGAGGGTCACAATCCAACAGCGGAGACCTTGCATGCTTCGATGCGCGCCCTTCAGGAAGCAGGTCATGGTGCCCTGATTTATCTGCGACCCGAACTTGCGGGAGATGGCTTACGCCAGCGCATCTTGCAGATTTCTCGGCCTCATCATGATGATGTCAATGCCCCAGACCTCACCCGAAGTGATTCAATTGCATCACGTGTGCAGCCTATGGAAAACCGTGAGTTTGGTATTGGTGGGCAAATTCTTCGAGAGTTAGGTCTGACCAAGCTGCGAATTCTCACCAATACGCCTAAGCATATGACGGGTCTTGGTGCCTTTGGCCTTGAGATTGTTGAGCAGGTAGAAGTACACCGCAGTGAATCATCGAAGGTCAGTACTGTCTAATAAAAAACGAACAGGGACATTAAGTGTCTGACGCCCATGACGATTGTCTAGCACGTTGCCAAGAAGTTGAGGCGATCCTTGATTCGGCGGCTTGGTCAGTCAATGTGCCGTTGGACGTGTCTATTTACCAGTGCCAAGATCCGATCTCATATCAAACAGCAACTCAGCAATCCTATCTTCCCTTTGAGCTGGGTGAGCGATGGGGACCGGCGTGGTCAACCGCGTGGTTTCATGTCACAGGAAGCCAACCAAGCAAGCTTGCGGGACAGCCGGTGTACCTTCGTTTCTCAAGCAGCACTGAGGCATTACTTTGGCAAGATGGTGTGCCTCGGCAAGGTTTCGATATCAATCGTGATTGGGCGCTGATCTCTGACGCAGGTGTTGAAGAGGCAGAGGTGTCACTTTTTATCGAAGCGGCCTGTAATGCATCCTTGGGCACCACTACGTTTTGGTGGGACAGTGATGAAACAAAAACCCAGTGGGAAGAGTCTGAACCTGGCTGTCTCAAACAGTGTGCGCTGGCACACCGGAATGAGCACGCATGGCAGCTCCGTACACGACTCGAGTTTGCCCGGCTCACATTAATGACCGTAGGTCATGGCCACGCATTGGGAAAACTTGCGACGCAGTTGATTCATCGTGTGTGTGACATCGTTGAGAAGAATCAATCGCATCTGACTGGTAAGCAGATTGACCATGCAATTGATGTCTTATCGATGCTTGGGTCTCAAGATCAGTTGTCTAAAGATGTTTGCGTGATTGCGACTGGCCATGCTCATATTGATACGGCCTGGCTCTGGCCAATTCGAGAAACAAGACGTAAGTGCATTCGCACCTTCGCAAATGTCCTGCGTTTAATGGAACGCAAGGACAGTCAGCGTTTCTGTTTTACGGCCACACAGCCACAGCAGTACCAGTGGGTCATGCAAGACGCGCCCGCGTTGTTCAAGCAGATTGATCAGCGCATCAAAGAGGGACGATGGGAAGTGAGTGGTGCGATGTGGATCGAGCCAGACTGTAATGTGCCGTCTGGCGAGGCGCTCATTAGACAAATTCTGCATGCCGCGAAGTTCAACATCGAGCACTTTGGCGAGGAACACCAGCCATCATTTCTTTTTCTGCCTGATACATTTGGGTTTCCTGCCTCACTTCCACAAATAATGAAGCTGGCTGGAATCAATCTCTTTATTACCAATAAGCTGTCATGGAGTCAGACCACAGGCTTTCCTTTTATGACATTCCGATGGCGTGGCATTGATGGTACAGAAGTGGTGTCTCAACAAACGCCGGGGCATGACTACAACGCGAAGCTTGATCCCGAACGTCTTTTAGCAGGACAACAGAGAGCTCGTAGTAAGGCAGGCGGCAGAGGTCTTCCGTATCTACAACCGTTTGGTTTTGGTGATGGTGGTGGTGGACCAACTGTTGAGATGATCGCAAGGGTTGGTCTTGCAAATGAATTGGCCGAAATGCCCAACGTCGAGTTTGGGGACATGCGTCATTTTGCTTCGGAACTATTGACTCAAGTGGCCTCTAGTAACACACTTCCACTGCATGATGGCGAACTGTATTTAGAACTTCACCGGGGTACCCTCACAACACATCGCCGACTCAAGCAAGCCAATCGGCGAGCGGAAGAACGCCTTCGACTTGCTGAAGTGCTATGTATGATGAATGGGGGCATTCATGTCGATGAGCGAACCTCGCTGCAAGAAGCATGGCGTTTAACATTGCTGAATCAATTCCATGACATACTTCCTGGAAGCAGTATTGCCAATGTGTATGTCGATGCTCATCGTGATCATGAAGAAGTTAAAAATCGCACTGATGAGATTGTGGGCAGCCAGTTGGATCGGCTCATAAGTACGTTGACAGTGAGCGATGAGAACACACAGTTAGCAGTGGTGAATTCAACTTCTCATGTTCAGCAGGCGGTTGTTGAATATGAAGGTGAATTATCTTATGTCGCTGGTCTTGATCCAATGAGTGTGACGATCGTTGATCAGATCAATCCAAAGTTACCACAACCGGTGGTCACAACGGAGCGCTCATTAGACAACGGCGTACTTCGTGTGGTGTTGAATGATCTTGGGCAGATTTCATCTCTGACTGGTGCGTCTTTTGAGGGTAATGCGTGCGCACAGGATCAAAGCCTGAATCAATTGGTGCTCTATGACGATCAGCCTGAGTACTGGGAAGCATGGGATATTGATGAGTCTTACTTGGAACATCCAAAGCCGCTTAATGATTCGCCTGAAAAAATAGAGGTCGAAGTGGATCATCCACTGCGAGGGTGTGTCCGAGTGGAGCGACAATTCGGCGTATCGAGTCGCATTGTGCAGCGATATATCTTAAATGCAGCAAGTGCTCGATTGGATATCCAAACAGAGATTCAGTGGGGTGAATCACAGAAGTTGTTGAGAGCGTTGATGCCCGTTGCAGTAAATGCTCGTTGGGCCACATGCGACATTCAGTTTGGTCATATGCGCCGAATGACGGGCCGCAACAGTGCTTGGCAGCGAGCCCGATTCGAGTTTTGTTGTCATCGATGGATGGATGTATCACAGCCTGGCTTGGGAGTGGCTTTACTTAATGATGGGGTGTATGGCCACTCATGTCATGACAACATGATGGGTTTGTCACTGGTGCGTGGTTCTCAGTTTCCTGATGCGACGGCTGACCTCGGTGTTCACAGTTTGAGCTATAGCCTCTTGCCACATGGCGGTGATTGGCGCCAGGCGAATGTTGATGGTCAAGCTGCTGCGTTGAATGAGCCAATAACAGTCAAGAAAATCAACAGTCATACACCCCAAACAGACACGGGCGGCACCTCGGCGCGGCCCATCGAACTAAGTACTTCTGATGGTGGCCCAGTAGAAATTGCATGCCTCAAGGTTGCTGAGCAAGGTGATGGAACAGTGCTTCGTCTTGTTGAAACCCGAGGCCGCAATGTGGAGGTGCAAGTACACTGGCAGTCCCCCATCAGCGATGTTGCCTTGGTTGATCTTCGTGAACGGCCATTGACTGGGGTTGTCAATCATGATGGTGTATCACATCAAACCAGCCTCTCGATGCGGCCCTTTGAGATCGTGACACTCCTCGCTCACTAGAGCAAGTGCGTGGTTGTGATTGCTCTGAAGGATCGGTTTGGCATGCGTTGTTTTTCTCTTTGACGTCTAGCAAGTAGCATGCACGTGAGGTTTCGTTATGAGCGTGCTGCACACCACTACAACGGTTACTCGGCGAACAGCCATTGGTGCAATGGCTGCAGCGGGTGTTGCCTATGCCGTTTGGCCATATCGACCCCGCAGCCTTGCAGATATTCCCAAGAACCGAACCGTGCTCGACTACTGGGAAAAGTGGACAGGGCCAGAGGGGCAGGCCGTTCAAGGCGTTGTTGATCGTTTCAATCAAATGCAGGATCGCATCTGGGTGCGGCGCCTGCCAGTCAGCGATATTGCGGCAAAGTCTATGGTGGCGATCGGTGGCGGTGATCCACCAGATCTGGTTGGGTTGTTTAGTTACAACGTTTCTCAGTTTGCACAGGCTGGGGCGGTGATGCCCTTAGATGAATTTAAGGACAGTGATCCACTTGGCGCGCACCACTACCCCAGTGGCATCTGGAAGTTGCTGACGTATCGCGGTCGTCAGTGGGCTGGAGTCAACACGTGTTACACAATGGCGCTGTATTACAACAAACAGTTGTTTCGAGCAGCTGGACTTGATCCGGAGAAGCCGCCGAAGACCATTGCTGAACTTGATGCATTTGCGATGAAAATGAATAAGCATGATGCTGAAGGGAAGTTAATCCGTGCAGGCTTCATGCAAACAGTGCCTGACTGGTGGCCATACATTTGGCCGGTTCTCTTTGATGGCAGCTGGTATGACCCAACAACAGATCAAGCAACCGCCACAAACCCTGCCAATATAAAGGCGTACGACTGGGTGGCGGGTTACCCCAAAAAGATGGGACAGGCAGCGGCCCGTAGTTTTGCGTCGGGCTTTGGTCGTAGCTATTTCACTGCTCAAAATCCGTTTCTTACCAACAAGGTGGGGATGATTATCCAAGGCCCTTGGATGGCTAATGTGGCTCGTTTGTTTGCTCCCAGCTTTGAGTATGGATGCGGCCCAGTGCCCATCGACGAAGGACTTCCTGATCCAGATGTGCCACGTGGTCTTCTTGAAGCAGACGTCATCATGATTCCCCGTGGCTGTCCGCACCCAGAAGAGGCGTTTACATTTCTCCGTTATATGCAGCAGCCAGATGTGCAAGAGACATTGGCGCTGGGTCACTGTAAGAGTTCGCCTATGAGTGAGGTCTCGCCTGGATTTGATCAAGGTCATCCAAATCCATATGTGGCGGTCCATGATGCCATTGCCAAAAGCCCTCGCGTACAGATTCTGCCACAAACGCGCGTTTGGCCACAGTATTCGAGTTTATTGACCTCGGCATTTCAGGGTATCTGGGAAGGTGCAGATCCGACGCAGCGACTGACATTGGTACAAGAGCGGGTTCAGAAGTTGATCGATGTCGCCAATCGCCGACAACAGCAGCGACAATCTGCAGGAGCGTCAACATGAGCAAGGCGCTGCGATCAAAGAGTAGTGATACGACGCTCACGGGCCTGCTCTGGATTGCGCCGTGGATCGTTGGTTTTGTGCTCTTTCTCGCGGTGCCTGTAGGCATGAGTCTTTATTACAGCCTGACGGAATATTCACTCCTAGAGCCACCTGCGTATATCGGCGCAGAAAATTATGTCGAGCTTTTCAGTGATGCGCGTTTCTGGCGCAGCATTATTAATACAGCGATCTATGCGTTTGTGAGTGTCGTCTTGGGGACCGTCTTAGCTATTGGACTGGCAGTGTTACTCAATCAAAAGCTACCGGCGATTGGTTTGGCCCGCAGTTGCGTGTTTCTTCCGACGCTTGTCCCATTGGTTGCCGCCTCATTAGGATGGATGTGGCTTTACAACGATGAGTTTGGCTTGTTTAACGTCATTCTTCGCGCCGTGGGATTGCCGACACCTGATTGGCTTGGCGCGGAAGGTTGGGCGATGGCATCGCTCATCATGATGGGGTTGTGGTATGTCGGTGGCGCCATGGTTATTTATCTCGCAGCGCTTCGTGATGTGCCACAAGCACTCTATGACGCATCAGCTATTGATGGTGTAAGTCCCATGCGCCGATTCTGGCATGTGACCTTGCCGATGATTTCACCAGCGGTTCTTTTCAACGTGGTGATGGGCATCATCTGGTCGATTCAGGTGTTCGCGGTTCCATACATTATGACCAAGGGTGGTCCAGATGACGCGACACTCTTCTACACCATGTATCTCTACGACAATGCATTCGTCTTTGGTCGCATGGGATACGCCAGCGCCATGGCATGGATTCAGTTTTTAGCAATCGTTGTCTTGACCGGGGGCATGTTCCTTCTCGCACGTAAGTTTGTTCACTATCGAGCCGCATGAAACAAAGTCAAACAACAATTCGTGGCTCACATGGTGATGGCCGAGCTGGTTCATTGAGCTTTGTGGCTCGATGGGCGATTGTCTGCGGTTTACTGATTGTGTGCTTGGTGTTCCTCTTGCCAATCATTTGGGTTGGTGCGACTTCACTCAAGCCAACTGAACAAGTGCTTTCAAGTGATCAGTCAATTCTTCCGCGTGTCACAGCGCTTGATCGTCTTCGGCAAAGTGCCCAGCAAGAGGAACAAGCGGGCATGCCCGGCGCGGCGGATCTTGCGTTGCAGGTTGAGATGATGGAGCAAGAGGCCCTGGCGCGGCGCCGTCAGATTTCACAATTGGAATTGGAAAGGTCTGCGACTGACAACAATCAGAGGCGAGCAGATCTTAAACAGCAGATTGATCAGCTGCGCGGTCAGGAACATGTCTATAGCTACTTTAGTGGGGAATATTGGGCAGGACTGTGGGGCTTTACAAAGGACAACTACGCTGGTGTTGTGGAAACATCACAAGCAGATTTTCCTTTGTACCTGAAGAATAGTTTGATCATTGCCATTCTCAGCGTTATTGGCATGGTCATCTCGAGCGCCATCATTGCCTACGGATTTTCACGTGTGCGTTGGCGTGGTCGAAACATCATCTTTGGTTTGGTATTGGCTACGATGATGATTCCATTTCCAGTACTGATGGCACCACTCTATTTGCTCTTTAAGCAGATTGGTCTCATCGGCACCTTCCTCCCGCTGTGGTTGCCCTCATTCTTTGGTGGCGCTTTTAGCATTTTTCTATTGCGACAGTTCTTTATGGGTATTCCCCGTGAGCTCGATGAGGCAGCCATGCTTGACGGTTGTTCACATGCCGGTGTGTTTTGGCGCATTACCCTGCCATTAGCAAAGCCAGCACTGGCGGTTGTTGCTTTGCTCCAGTTTATTTTCTGTTGGAATGACTTCGTTGGACCACTGATCTTCCTGAACCACGAACACCAGTACACCTTGGCTTTAGGTTTGTATATGTTCCAGTCTCAACATGGTGGTACGCCATGGAATCTCATCATGGCTGCAAGTGCCATGATTATCATTCCGGTCTTGGTGCTCTTCCTACTCTTCCAGCGTTCCTTGATCGAAGGCATCGCTACACAGGGCGTCAAAGAGTAGTGATTGCCTCAGGACATCTGAGCATGCCAGAATACTGGCGCTGTGGTGAGTTGGCTGAGTTGTAGTTTGTGGTCACTGGTGATTGCGAAGGTGTGTGACTGACCAGGTCCTAGCGTGACGAGCTGTTCGCTACAAGTGGCCAAGGGGTCGACGAGGTCCACACGCAAGATGATGTCACGAATCAGTGTGTGGGCTTTGATCCACAAGAGTGTGCCTGCATTCGTGTGCTCTACTGTTGCGTCGAATTGAGGCTCGGGATAAGAAAGTGCCTTATCAGCTGCAAAGAACCACACTGTTTCTAGGCCATCACCCTCGATCCGCAAAAGTTCATTCGTTGGATTGTCGGGTTGTCCAAGCAGCGAATCGAGCGCTGCGACTGGCTCTGCGGTGCGCGGGGGTATTCGGATTGCGAGAGAAGCAGAATTGATTTCTCGTCCGTCAAAGTCGAGTCGCTGGCCGGCCAGTGTGATGGACCATGTTTCATCTTCGTCGTTAATGACAAAGAGCACGGGCTGTCCATTGACATCGTGAACGGCCAGGGTGCGCGGCGCCAGGACACGTCGCACTGCATACCAAAGTGGTTTGAGTCGACCAGCGACGTCAATGGCCGACCATGAGTGACCCGCCCAGCAATCATTGAGTTGCCAGAACAATGAACCACCACAGATCTTGCTGTGGCAGCGGTTCCAACTCAAGCCGAGGCTCACCGATCGAGCTTGCAGTGCTTGTGCCTGGCCATGCCAGACGTAGAAATTGTCAGTGGCCGTAAATACCTGCGCCATTGGTTTTTCATAACGAACAAGATTGCCCCCCGCGGCGCGCTGGCGATGTTCCATCCAGCGGTGGTCCAAAGTGTGCGGGTCGTGGTCGATCGCTTCTTGAAGTGTGGCTAAGTTTGGTGGTGATTGATGGCCGAACTCTGCGACAAAGCGAGGAAGAAGTGTTCGGTAGCCAGCCATCTCCACATCCCAGTTATGGCGGGGACCACAATCTAATTCCTGGGCATGTGTTTCAAGATCACCAGACCAAGGTGTGCTGGGTACATATGGACGTGTTGGATCCCACATGGCAAGAATGTCAGGTAACACATGCGTGTAGAATCCCGCGCCCCAGGACAACTCCGGTTTGAGATCATCAGCAAACCCCCAACTCTGATAGGCCCACACGCATTCATTGCTGCCGCAATACAACACAACGCTTGGATGGGCAGCCAGGCGACAGACGGCGGCAATGGCTTCTTCTTTAACCAGTTGTTCAAAAGGTGGATCTTCAGGGTAGGTGGCGCAGGCAAACATAAAGTCTTGCCAGACCAAGATGCCCCGCTCATCACAGATGTCATAGAACGCGTCATCTTCATAGATGCCGCCACCCCATACACGCAACATGTTCATGTTGGCATCACAGGCTTGCTCAATACGCTGTCGATAACGCTGTGTGGTCATGGCTGCTGGAAAGAGATCTTCAGGAATCCAATTGGCCCCCTGACAAAAGACCTCTTTGCCGTTGACCATCAATGCAAACGAGGTGCCTGCCTGATCTGGTGTTTGGCGGAGTTCAACTTGGCGTACACCGAGCCGCCCTTGCCATGCGTCAAGCACTTGGCTGTCTTGGCTGAGCTCAATGTGCAAGTCATAAAGAGGTTGTAATCCATGACCGCGTGGCCACCACAGTTCTGGCTGCAGCCAGTCGAGTGTGATGACATGATCAGATGCGTCGTGTTGGCAGTCCATTGATTTGGATGCCACCGACTTGCCTTGAATCGTGGCCGTGGCTTTCAGTTGGAGAGGTTCGTTGTGCTTGAGACGATGATCGAGCCTCACATGAATATCGACGGTCGCTGCTGTTGACGAAGCTTCAGTGATCAAGGGGCGCACAGAGTCGATTCGAGCGCTGCTTAGTCCTTCAAGATAGAGATCACGCCAGATACCACTGGTGGCTACTTGAGGTCCCCAATCCCATCCAAAGTTGCAGGCGCTCTTACGAATGAAGTTGTAAGGTGACCAAGGGAAGTTTGCTGGTCGCGGACCAAGTTGTTCAGAAAGTGATTGGGCGTATGCCACCGGCGACTCAAATTCGATCGTCAGTTGATTGCGCCCTGATTGCAGCGCCTCGGTGATATGAAAGCGGTGACGATGGAACATGTTTGCGGCGCTGCCAACGGGCTTTCCATTGACAGATACTTTGGCGACCGTATCAAGACCTTCGCAGACAAGATCAACCTGTGGCTGGTCATGCAATTCTGGATCCGCATCAAAATCACATTGATAGCGCCATGCGGTGCGTCCAATCCAAGCCAGGTCATCTTCAGCTTGGTTGTGGCGCGGGTCTTCGATCAGGCCAGCAGTCAGAAGATCCAGATGCACGCATCCTGGGACCGTGGCAGCGATCGGTAGTGCGTTGGCGACTTCAGGGGGCAGCTCGGTTGCCTCTGGCGCGTCAAGCTGCCAATGTGCGGATGTCAGATGTTGTCGGTTGAGGGAGCTGGGCATGTCTTTTCTGTAGGCTAGGGTCAGAAGGCATGTTACCTGCGCGGCCCATTGCAGTGCAGGGATGAATACTCGACCATATAGCAGCGGCCCCAATCAAACCTACTTCAGTGCTCTATGCCCCAAGTCGTTCTCAATCACGTTTCCAAGGAATATGCCAACGGCGTCTTGGCCGTCGATGATGTCAGTTTTGATGTCAATCAGGGTGAGTTCTTGGTGTTGGTTGGACCATCCGGATGCGGGAAGTCAACCGCCCTTCGCTTGGTGGCTGGGCTCGAACGTCTGACCAGTGGGCGCGTTGATATTGCCGACCGCGAGGTGAGTGATTTGCCACCACGTCAACGTGATGTGGCGATGGTCTTTCAAAACTATGCACTCTACCCCCACATGACGGTTGCTAAGAATATGGGCTTTGCACTGAAGATGCGTCGCATCCCAAAGGCAGACATTGAAAAGCGTGTGGCAGAGGCTGCAGAGATGTTGGGTATCAAGGACTTACTCAACAGAAAGCCCAAGGCACTTTCTGGTGGTCAGCAACAACGGGTTGCGTTGGGCCGCGCCATCGTACGTCAACCAGCAGCCTTTCTCTTTGATGAGCCGCTATCGAATCTCGACGCCCAGCTTCGTTTGACCATGCGCACAGAAATTAAAGCTTTGCAGCGACGTATCGGTACCGCCACGATTTATGTCACCCATGATCAAGAAGAGGCCATGGGACTTGCTGATCGCTTGGCCATTATGGAGCAGGGACAGTTACAGCAGTTAGGTACGCCCATGGAAGCGTACACCAAGCCATGTAATCGTTTTGTGGCGTCTTTCATTGGCTCGCCCACGATGAATTTTCTTGATGGACATCTGGTGCAGCGCGATGGCAAGATGTTCTTTTGTGAACGAGCAGAAGGTGCTGAGATTTTGGTTCCCGAGCCTCATGCAACGGCGTTATCAAAGGCTAATGTCGATCAAGTGGTGATGGCGGTGCGGCCGCAAGGGCTGACGCCCGGGCAAGCACCCTCGATGCTGACGCTGCAGGTAGAAGTGGCGGAATCGCTTGGCGAAAGCACCGACTTGATTGGTGTGACCAGCGCCGGTCAGCCCATGATCGCCCGTGTTGATGCACGCTTAGCTACGCAGGCGGCGCAGATGCCACTGGCAATTGATCCTGACAAACTCTTTTTCTTTGAGCCCGGCCCTTTCGGAGCCCTACTTGCTTCAACGGCCTAGTCGTTACCACCTGTCAGCACCGTCATTCGAGCAACAAGTTTGAGGGCTTCAAAGTAGATCCACACCAGTGAGACCAGCAGTGCAAAGGCGCCGAACCATTCAAAGGCCTTGGGCTGTCGCTTTTCCACAATGTCTTCACAGAGTTTGAAGTCCATGATCAAGCCCATCGCAGCAACACCAAGTACCAGGATGTTGAAACCCAGTCCGACCCATGCCCATGTCGTGGGCTGGCCACCTTCAATGCCAGCAAAGGGTGAGATGAAAGGTAGACCAATCGAAGGCTCGATAAAGCTCACAATGAATGAAGCGATAAAGGTCAAGAATATGCCACCCATTAAGACCACGAAAACGCTTTGGAAGAGACGTGTGGGCTTGAGTATCTTGGCCTTGTAAAGCGAGAGCATTGAAACCATGATGCACAACGTGATGATGAATGCCTGTAAGGCAACACCATGAGAGACTTGATACCCACCTTGCTCAAGAGCGTTGCTGATGACGTAGGTAAAGCCGCCTAAGAAGACCCCTTGCAGAATTGCATAGGGCGGGGCGAGCCACTTCGCTCTGGCGGGGTTGGCACCGATTGCAAAAGCAGCGATCAGCCCAAAGATTAAACTCCCAATCATGGCGACCCACAAAATCCAAGGAATGGTCGGTGTCACCGCGTACCCAACCACACCGCCAATGATGGTGATGGTGACCAAGATCGCAGTCTTGTTGACAATGCCAGAGATCTCTGCAGTCGCGGTCTGCTCATAGGAAGCCATTTGAGGTCCGGAGCGGGCGTATTTGGTCAGGGCTGGATTACTTGATCGCATATTGAGCATGGTTTGGTGCTGTTCCACGAATAGAGTTTGAATTGTGAGTCGTCTGAAAGGCTCATCGGCACAGTGCCGCGGCCCAGTCCAGGCAACCTGAGAGCTCATTATAGTAGGCAGATGAAGTGGCATTACCAAGCACCTTGAGGTGAGCCCCCTCCTGTGCTGGGTAGCCCTGCCTTACCATGCTGAGGTGCCGCATCCCAATAACCAACCAGATTCCGATTGCCTGCCCCCGTGCGGGGGATGGTTGTACTGGCTTTCACTGATTGGGGCCGCAGTTGGCTTAGGGCTCACGGCCTGGGCACTGGCCAAGATGGATATGACTGATGGTCATGGCGGCTCGGCTGGACTTTGGCGATGGTGGCTGGCGCTGGGCGTGGGTTGGCTAAGCCTCACAGGTTTGGCACGCTGGTTGTGGCGGCGCGATGGTCCGGTTTTGTTTCGATGGCGCGACGTGCTGCTCTTGGTCTTCGTTGCCATCGCGGTGCGTGTGGTGGTTGTGGCCACCAGTCAACCGCAGTTAAGCGACGACGTGTATCGGTATGTGGTCGATGGCCAGGCGGTGGCTCATGGTGACAGCCCGTATGTTGCAACGCCACTGCAGCGTGCTCAGCAGTTGATCAATGACGGGGCGCCGATGTGGCCGGGTGAGGATGAAGTGCTTGCTCATGTGAACAATCCAGAGTTACACACGATCTACTTGCCGACAAGTCAGTGGGTGTTTGGTTTCAGCGCCACGGTTGCCAATAATACAGGTGCGGTTTCTGCATCTGAACAGGTTGAGATCCAGCGTTATGTATTGAGTCTCATTGATGTGTTGGTGATCTGTTTGCTGTTGGTCATCGCTTGGCGGCACAAACGAAGTATTTGGTGGGTGGCGTTGTACGCCTGGCATCCCTTGGTGGTCACCGAAGTGGCTGGTTCGGGACACCAAGAACCAATCGGGCTGTTCTTTCTCGTGCTCGCTCTGTTCCTTGTAGAGATGACCCCACGCGCTTGGTGGATATGGATTGTGCCACTGGCACTTTCAGTCTTCGTCAAACCGATCACTGTCTTTATTGCACCAGTGCTGCTGCGACGCAGTCCACCACTTCATTGGTTGGGCGCGCTGGTGTTGGGCATCATCGTTTGTTTTTTGGTCGCCAGCCCATTTGTGTTTGCTGGAAGTGAGTTCTTTACCAACCTTTGGGCCACGACATCACGGTTTACCCTGAAGTGGGCGCACTTTGGCAGCGTCTATGAACCACTGCTTTGGTTGATTGAGCGTGTTGGATCGGTTGGGAACGGTTGGACCAATGACAGCCAAGAACAGTTGGCTCGGGGCTGTTGTATTTTTCTTTTGCTAGCGATCATTTGCTGGGTGGTGTTCAAAGGGCTGCCCAAATGGTCAGCGGCGCGCATTATTTTGTTTGCAATGGTGCTTCTCTCACCAGCGGCCCACCCCTGGTATTTGCTGTGGCCGTTGGTGATGATGCCGATCGTGCCGAGCGCGGCCTTGTGGATTGCCTCACTGACAATCAGCTTTGGATATGCCGCATGGCTTCGTCCCAATGACTGGGAAGTGTCGTGGTGGGTCTTTTTGATTGCATATGTGCCGGTGTATGTTGCTCTTGCCTGGAGTCTCATCAGACGTGTAGGGCCGGATCGCTCCGAAGGTCGCCATGGCAACGTATGATGCAAAAAGAGTCAAACCAGGAGTCAAAGAGATGAACGTGGGTGATCTGGTCGCAGCAATGCAATCGATAGCGCCGCTTGAGGGTAGCTGTGATTGGGACAACACTGGCCTCTTGGTAGGCCAAGGCGATTGGAGCGCCGATCGACTCTTGTTGACCATTGACTTGACGCCAGCGGTATTGGAAGAGGCGATTGCAAAGAAGTGCGATGCAGTTGTGAGTTATCATCCGCCAATTTTTGCGCCCATGAGCCGTTTGAGTGGCGACGGTACAGCTGGACTGGTGTTGTCAGCCGCTACCGCAGGCTTGGCAATCTACGCGCCGCACACCGCATTGGATGCCGCTGCCAATGGCATCACTGATTGGTTCGCCGCGAGTGTTGGTGAAGGGCAGATCACACCACTTGTCTCAACATCCTTCGATACCAGTAGTGATATGTGCAAGCTCGTGACCTTTGTTCCTGAAGGGCACACTGATCAGATACGCGCCGCTCTTTATAAAGTTGGCTGTGGTGCCATTGGAGACTATGAATCTTGCTCGTTCAAGATCTCAGGAACCGGTACCTTCTTGCCTGGCCAGTCAACCAATCCCGTGGTTGGTGGGGTTGGAAACTTAGAGATGGTTGATGAGCATCGACTTGAGATGGTGTGTCAAAAGGACAACTTGTCTGCTGCCGTTGATGCGCTTAGAGAAAATCATCCTTATGAAGAGGTGCCGGTTGATATTTATCCGTTGCTGGCACTACCAAAGGCCACCACTGGGCCTGGTCGGATGATTGACCTGGCCCACACTCAAAAATTAGAACAACTGATCGATCCAATCAAAGCTCATCTTGGTGTCGACTCACTTCGCGTTGCAGCAGCTGATACCAAAGACATCAAACGCGTTGGTGTTTGCTGTGGTGCTGGTGGATCACTCATGAAAGATGCCATGATTGCCGGTTGCCAGCTTTTTGTGACTGGCGAGGCACGTCATCACGATGTACTGGCGGCCACTGAACGTGGCATGAGCGTTGTACTTGCTGGGCATACCAATACGGAAAGAGGCTACCTACCAATTCTTGATCAACGCCTCAGTGCGATGGGGTCATGGACCGTTGATATTGCCAATGCTGATCAGATACCTTGGCAGACGCGCTAGTTTCCATCATTACGCCGTCGCAGCGTATTTTGAAGTGTAGCGCGGAGAATAAACTTCGCGAGATCGAAATTTGAACTGAGTTTCCATTTGGCGTTTCCGATAGGGCCAACATATTCCATGGGCACCTCTTCATCACTGACATACGGACGCAGTTCAGAGATCACATCACCCAGCGCATAGATAGGTAGTTTGGTGGTCATGTCGATTTCATTGGTTACAAAGTTGATCTTGCCAGAGATCGGAAAATTGAACTTATCAACATGCACTGCAAAGGGCTCGTAAACCATAACTCCATCGGTAATGTTGGCTGTGATTGGATCAATTGACCCCTTGATCTGCTTGGCGTGGGAACTCTGTGCGGCGCTCAGCGCTAACATGAGTGGAAGCCCGCTATCAAACGTGACCTCTCCAACAGTCAGTTTCAGTTGGCCACCAAGATTTTTCATTTCGCCATTAATAGGAATAGCCGCGTCAGACCAACTCAGTCGAAGTGGTTCTTGCCCAGCATCAATGTCTCCTAGAATTGGTCCCATCTTCGACAGCACGACGGCGCGTAATAGTGGTGTAATGATCACTTGGCCCTTAAGTGGCGAGTCCGGATCAGTGCGAAGGACGCCTCCTTTGTTGACCAAAGCGGCATTCATTTGTGAATTCGTTGACTTGAGATCTAGGTTTAAGCTTCCAGTCTCTCTTGAAAAGTTGTCAATGGTCAATGAGCCACTGACAAGTTCTCCAAGGGAGGCGGTCAGCACACCACCAAGATCAGCCGCTGCATCTAAGAGTGCGGTTGGTACCTGGGTGATTGATCCCTGAAGATCAATTTGTAGTTTCTTTGGAGTCCAAATACCTTTGCGATTGGTAAGTCGTTCGATGGTTCCGGAAATATCAACGGTGCCCGATCCGCTTCCACCAGATGAGGCGGCCTTAAGAACAACGCCTTCAACTAAACTCTTTGTTGCGAAGTGCGCTTTGATTGGATTCAGTGACTGAACGCTTCCATCACCAGACTTAATATTAATTTGGCTCATGTTTGCCGTCAGATCAATATGTACGTCGCCCGGTTGCTCGTTCTCTGTGGAGAACATGGATAGTGGCAATTCAAGGGCATCGACCTGAAGCGACAGTGGTACATCATTGGTCACTGTAATTGCAGTGAGCTGACCAGAGGAACCAGAGCTACCTCGCACATCTCTATCTAGGATGTCACCAAGCGTTTGGCTGCTGAACACCGTTTTCAGACCCGGGCTTGTCACCTTGATCATCTCAGATGTGACCTTTACATCTGCGCGGCCGTTTAGATTCTGCATTGCAGTTGTGACAACCAGCTCGGCTGCGGACAACATCAACGCATCTTTTTCTTTCTTATTCGGCGCCAGTGTCATATTGGATTTGACGGTGATCTTTCCACTGTCGCCGGTCCATAGCCCGATTTTTCCTTTAGGCATACCCAACGCTTTTTCGAGATTGGGCGTATTAATAGAGGTAAGTTCTGCTGATCCAGTGAGGCTCTTTGAGCCATCAGATTGATGATCTAGTGAGAGCGTTGTTGCGAGATCAGCCACCTGCCCACCTTGGGCAGCGCGCATGCGTGTTGAGACATCCGCTGCCATGGTGCCACCTTGCGCGACATCATATGAAACCGTTGCTTTGGTTCGGCGCAGCTCGACCCCATTGGGTAATGACTTCGCTAAAGAGAATGTCACCTGGTCAAGTGTCAATGATGCTTTGATTGGATCTTCAGGTGGCGCTAAACCACCACCAAGCTTCTCGGGAAGTGAGAAGGGTTCAATCGAAGCAGTCAGGTGCGCAGGTCCAGCAAGGATCAGCGTTGGTTCTTCAAGTGTCTTCTGTAGACCCGCAGCCATCGATGGTGTCAATGTAAGGTCTGCGTTGGCCTCAAGCACTGAAACGCCAATGGGACCAACTTGGACGCGTCCGTTGGCTGTGCCGGCGGCAGCTTGAACTGATGCAATGATCTCTCTCGCTTCTGTTGGCCCTTTTGAAGTGAGATCAACAGAAATCGCTTTGCCCAAAAGTTGCTCGGTGTTGACGTTGCCTATGGATGCGGCAAGAGACTCAATACTCTCAAGAACATCGACGGGAATATCCTTGAGCGCTATGGTGCCGATCGGAATAACACCCGGCATGTGCTGTAGTGAGCCATCTTCTTTAAGTAAATCATCGAAAGTAAGATCGATGGCCAGTGAGCCACTGCCAATGCCTGCGCCACCCTTGAGTTCAAGGTTCTTCCCAAGCCCCTTGGCATTAAAAGAGATAGACGTATCTCGTATCCGTACTGGCGAAACGTCATTGTCTTGCGAAGCGGTCAACTGGAAATTATTTTCAATGGCAAGCGTGCCTGTGCCTGTGATCTCTTCAATGCCACCACTGCTAACGCTGGTCGGAATCGTGAATTGACTAATCTCAAGCTTGGTACGTAAGACTTCGCTGAC
Organism: Phycisphaerales bacterium; assembly: GCA_029268515.1. NCBI lineage: Bacteria > Pseudomonadati > Planctomycetota > Phycisphaerae > Phycisphaerales > Phycisphaerales bacterium. The sequence continues at coordinate 163,172 of JAQWNP010000002.1, forward strand.
TTCTACCTTGGCGAGTCGCTTAACGGTGGCAGGGCTGATCTTAAGATCGATAGAGCCATTCCCTGATCCCCCACCGCTGGCAATGTCCTGGGTGCCCGTTAAGTTCGCCTTGAGTTGAGAACTACTGATAGCGATCGTATAGCTATTGCCATTTGTGCTCGTTGATGTGTCAGCACTTTCATTTGTTGGTGCATCTGCCGATCCAAAGGTGCCGCTGAAATCGATTGTCTCTCCAATGTCATCCGTAAGTTGCAGTTGGGAACCCGCAACAAATGGCTGCCCGAGCGCTGTTGGCAGGTTTTTCCCCTCGATGGTGCCAATAAGATTGGCTGGAGAGAAAGAGAAATCTTGTGAAGAGCTGTTTCTGACGATCGGATCGTTCACAACTAAGTTTGTCTTGAAGGTACTCGCGCCTGAATTGGCCAATTGGGCAGATGCGTTTCCATCAATGACCAAACGTTTCGATAAATCGTCTGAAGTCATGCGCAGTGTGAACTGTTTAAGCTGACTCTTTGGAGGCGTGAGTGGTAGTCCCACACTGTTCATGCCGATGTCGAAAGCCAATTTGGCTTGCTTTGGTGTCAGGGCACCACTCTTGCTGATGAGATTGTCAATGGTGCCCTTGAGGGTAATGTTTCCATCCTGCCCATCAGCGGCTGTCGTGGCTTTCGCCTCTAATAAGAAGCGTCCTCCGGGTTGGTAGTCGACGTCAAGCTGTGAGATGTCATAAGTGAACACGCGTTTGTCGGGTAGTTCAGTCAGCGTGATAGCAAAGTCATGCACCTTGATATCCATACGAGGCATGGGATCACTGCTTGATTTGTCCCCACCCTTATCATTTTTCGGATCTTCTTTTTTGTCATTACGATCTGAAAGAAGTTTGCTTAAGCTCAAAGCGCCATCTTGATCGAGCGTGGTAGAGATGGCGCCAGTCAGATCAATGCGAATCGGATCGATGCCCGACAGCAGTAAACTGAACAAGCCGCGGTTGAGCTTGACGCCGACATCAACTGATGTAACGCCATCTTTACCGTTAATGACAAAGTGCTCTATCTCCTGTGAGCCGAACCAACTTAATGAAAGTCCTTCAACGTTGACAGTGCCATTGATGGATTTATCCATTTGTGAACGAACAATTGCTTGCGCGATGCCCCACGAGAGAATCCACGGAAGGAGGATGAGAATGATGATAAGGGCAGCGATGGGCGCAATAACCCAAGCAAGCCAGCGGCGGCGTTTTCGTAAGGTGGTCTCGGTCATTTGAATCTCCGCCTTTGAGGTCTTTGAAACGCTATTGATGAATCCGTAGTTTAGACGCCACGGTGGGATTTGTATGCTGCTGCCGCTGAATCGGCTAGCGATCCCCTCTTGCGGTGTCGGCTATGCTGGTAGGTATGCCAAATGTGATTCAGACATCCGCATCAGCCAAGGTCAACCTTGCACTCTGGGTCGGTGCCGTCGGCGCCGATGGAATGCACCCCATCTGTTCATGGATGGTGGGCCTTGATTTGTGCGATGAATTGACACTTCATCGGCTCGAGCCCGGGGGGCTGAGTCGCTATGCAATTCTCTGGCATGAAGAGGCATTGCAAAAAAGTGAGATCAACTGGCCCATTAAGAATGATCTCGCTGTTCGGGCGCATCTTGCTTTGCAAGCACATGTGGGTCGAGCGTTGCCTTTGCAAATGAAATTAGAAAAGCGAATTCCAGTTGGCGGTGGACTTGGCGGTGGCTCGTCTGATGCCGCGGCAACATTACGTGGTCTCAATCTTCTCTTTGACTTGAACGTGAGTCGTGAGACGCTCGCAGCGATCGGAGCCGAGATCGGCTCAGATATTCCCTTCTTTATCAATGGCGGGAGCGCACTCGTAGAAGGCTTAGGTGAGAGAGTGACTCATAAAACACTCAAAGCGCCAATCTACTTGGCAGTGTTTTTCCCTGCGGTCTCTTGTCACACGGGCCAGGTCTATCAGAAGTTTGATGAACTGCCAGAGAACGCCACGTGCCCACAGAAAATTTATGACATGATTGACTCACCCATTGATCCAAAAGCGATGTTCAATGATCTGACTGCCGCAGCTTGTTGTGTTGCTCCGATTCTTGAGCAGCACATAGAGAAGATCACTGCGCTGGCCAATCGACCCACTGCTGTCAGTGGTAGCGGGTCTACATTGTTTGTGATCTGTGATGACTTAATGCATGCTGAGGCGATCGTAGCGGCAGTCAACCAGGAGTTGAGCCTCCCTGGATTGGCCACAGCGACCTCTTAAGCCCCCTCTTTACTGCGAGTCAGTGACTCTGATCCATCGTGCAGCTTGGATTCTTGCTGGTGCGGTATCCTAGTGCGTTCCTAATATGAATTCTCATGAGTAGAAAGGTCAACTATGGCTACCGCAACCGATGGTTTTGTTCCAGCCAATTTGAATGGCGCTCAAATCGAAGATGTTCAACCGCTTGTCGATGCGTTGATTAATCGTGATGTCGAAGAGCCGGAGGCTTTAGAGACGCTGGTACTTGATCGTAGTGAGCTTGACTCTGCCACGAGTGAAGCGCATGTCGAACTTTATGTCAGTATGACTCGACACACAGATGATGAAGTGGCGAAGAAGGGTTATCTCAGGTTTGTTGAGCAGACTGAACCGGCGCTCAAAAAAGCAGCCTTTGAATTGGACAATAAGGTGGCCTCATCGCCAGCTGTTTCACAACTTGATTCAGAACGCTATGGCGTATTGCTTCAGGGTATACGAAGCGATGTAGAGATTTTCTGTGAGGAAAATATTCCACTCTTTACAGAGGACACCAAACTCGGTCAGGAGTATGGGGAGATTCGTGGTGCCATGAGCGTCGTTTTTGACGGTGAAGAGCGCACCTTGCCACAGATGGGTCGCTATTTTGAGGACACGGATCGATCTGTCCGTGAGGGCGCTTGGTTGGCAGTTGCTGAGCGACGTAATCAGGATCGAGACCGTATTGACGACATCTTCGATCGTATGGTTCAAATCCGTCATCAGATTGGTGTCAATACGGGTCTTGGCGATTACCGTTCCTATATGTTCAGAGCGATGCATCGCTTCGCTTATACACCGAAGGACTGCTTTGTTTTCCATGAAGCTGTTGAAGAGACCTGTATTCCTGTGCTTCGAAAACTTGACAGGCTGCGTGCATCGCAGCTGAATCTAAGTGAGCTGCGACCTTGGGATCTTGAGGTTGATCCGCATGGGCGTGAACCACTGCGGCCATTTGTTGATGCAAGTGATCTTATTGAGCGCTCTTCGCGCGTCTTTCATCGTATGGATTCAACTCTTGGCAAACTGTTTGATTCGCTTCGTGAAGGTGATTGCCTCGATCTTGACTCTCGAATGAATAAACAGCCAGGTGGCTATCAGGTCTTTAAGGAGCGCCAGCGCATTCCATTTATCTTTATGAATGCAGCGGGTCTTCATCGTGATGTCGAGACAATGGTTCATGAAGCAGGTCACGCATTCCATTCCTTACTCTCTCGAGATGAGCCATTGATTGCTTACCGTAACCCGCCAATCGAGTTTGCAGAAGTGGCTTCTATGACAATGGAGCTGACATCATTTCCGTATCTTGATGAGTTTTATACTGAAGAAGAAGCAAGTCGGGCGCAGCGTCTTCAGCTTCAGAGTCTCGCTAAAATGTTGCCTTGGATTGCAACGATCGATGCATTTCAACATTGGATCTACGACACCCCAACGCATTCAAGACAAGAGCGGGAAGAAGCGTGGGTTAATCTTGAGGATCGTTTTGGTTCAGCTCTTGACTGGAGTGGTCTCGAGCATTTTCAGAGTTGCGCATGGCATCGACAACTCCATCCCTTCCAAGTTCCGTTTTATTACATTGAATATGGCATTGCTCAGCTCGGTGCGTTGCAGTTGTGGCTGCAGTTTCGGGAGGATCCGGAGCGAGCGCTTCGGAACTACGCAAAGGCTCTTTCATTAGGAGGTAGCCGCCCTCTTCCAGAGCTCTTCGAGGCGGCAGGACTTGAATTTAGGTTTGATACAGAAATGATGGGCAAGTTAATGGATACCGTGGGACAAGTGCTTACGGAGTTGCCTGAGTGAGTGATCAAACAGGGCATATGACATCAGGCGAATTCAAAGAGCATGGCTATGCCATGATTGATTGGATCGCCAACTACATGGAGCAGGTTGAAAAATATCCGGTCCTGTCTCAAGTCAGTCCTGGTGACATCTACAACAAGCTTCCAGAGCATCCACCTCAGCAGGCAGAAGACATGTCAGCTGTCATGAAAGATGTTGATGAGATTGTGCTGCCCGGAATAACCCATTGGCAGTCACCAAACTTCTTTGCTTACTTTCCAGCCAACGTTTCTGGGCCATCAATTCTTGGCGAGCTACTTTCTGCGGGGCTTGGTGTTCAGGGCATGCTTTGGTCAACCAGTCCCGCGTGCACAGAGGTTGAGACGCGGATGCTTGATTGGATGGTCGACCTCCTCGACTTGCCCAAGACTTTTCTGTCGTCCACTGATGGTGGTGGAGTCATCCAAGACTCTGCTTCGAGTGCTGCCATTTGCGCCATGATTGCAGCTCGAGAGCGTGTCACTGCTGGAGATGTCAATAAAATTGGTCTCAGTGGGCAAGCTCAGCCACTGGCAGCTTACTGCTCTGCTGATGCCCACTCGAGTATTGAAAAGGGCGCGCGGATTATTGGTGTTGGATCTCAGTTCCTTCGCCTCATACCCACTGATGAAGATCACCGAATGCGTCCCGAGGCGCTTGAGGCAGCGATTGAGGCAGATGTCGCGGCAGGCCGAAAGCCATTTTTTGTGGCAGTGACTCTTGGCACCACATCTTGTGGCGCGGTAGACCCACTGCCAGCAATTGCAGCTATTGCTCGACGTCATCAAATTTGGATTCATGTTGATGGGGCGATGTATGGAATCACAGCATTGTTGCCAGAGTGTCGGTGGATAAACGAGGGGCTAGAACTGGTAGACAGCTACAGTGTGAATGCTCATAAATGGATGTTGACCAATTTCGACTGTAATTGCTTTTGGATTCGTAATAAGGAAGAACTGATTAGTTCACTGTCGATTTTGCCAGAGTTTCTCGTTAACAAGGCAACTGAGTCAGGGGCTGTGATCGACTACCGTGATTGGCAGATTCCACTGGGGCGAAGATTTCGGGCATTAAAACTGTGGATGGTCATTAGACACTATGGTGTCGAGGGTTTGCGTACATTCGCACGTGAGCATGTTCAGCAGGCGCAGAAGTTTGCTGCCTACGTCGAGGCCGACGATCACTTTGAGTTAATGGCGCCTCACCCACTCACGCTTGTTACATTTCGACATCTCGGTGGTGATGCAATTAATGAACGCTTACTAGATATCCTTAACGAATCTGGAAAGCTGTATTTGAGCCACTGCAAATTGTCAGGAAAATATGTGCTCCGCATGGCCATTGGCTCATCGAAAACAACCGAGGATCATGTCGATCAGGCGTGGGCGTCTATTTGCCAGGCGGCAGCCCAGGCTGAAATTGAGTTGAGTTAGTGCTGTCGATCGAGATGGTGCCGACCGAGTCATCTTGACTGAGGGGCAATAACAAGCTGAATAGGGCTATTTTAAGCGGCCTATGCCTTAGAATGATCCAAGAACTAGTTCTCTACGTATGCATTTGAGAGCTATACTCAGGTAACACATGAAACGACTTGCATCCATCATGACCTTTCTGGCAGTGTTCGGCTGGTTCTTGAACCCAGCGATCGCGCTGTGTTGCCAGGACTGTGATCAATGTACAGAGACCTGCTCTGTTGCGTTTGTGCCAGTGATTAAAGAGACGCCTTCATGCTGTAGCTCAAAGGCGACGGATTGTCACGCGGCGGTTCAAGTAAAACAAACGAGCCAAGATTGCTGTTCACAGTGTCGTTGCAGCGTGACAGATGCACCAACGATTGAGCCCATGATGGCATCAGTCGTGATCAAGTCGTATGACGAACTAGACAATGTGAACCACGCGATTGCAAGTCAGTCTTTGAACGGCACCAGCATTCAGCAATCGAAGCTTGGAATGAGCCCCAAGCCGCCAGGTGATCCACCTGGCCGGCAGTTGCTTATTCAAATTCAGATCCTTCGCATCTAAGAAAAGAAAACTCAGTGTATTGACGAGCAAGCTGCGCTATGCATATTGCTCGTTTTTAGCGAGCCGGTTCTTTTAAACAGTTGCGTCAGGAATCTGTGCATGTCATATAAATCTAAGCATCTTGAGCCTCAGTCTATTACGGTGACTCCACCCCCTAAACACTGGTGGTCGCGGGTTGTCTTTCCCACGTGTCTTTTGGCGTTTGCCGTTGTCTTACTCGTGATGAGTGGGCGAGCGACATTCCGCACAAGCACATCCGTTGAAGTGTTTCCAGTAACGGGGCAAGTGGGCCTCGCCAATCAGCGAACGCAGCCGGATGGAGACATTCTCTTTCAAGCAGCCGGTTGGGTTGAGCCTGATCCATTTGCGGTCAACGCAAGCGTACTTATTCCAGGTGTGGTTGAGAAAATCAATGTTCTTGAAGGCCATACTGTCTCCAAGGGTGATGAGTTGGCGTCATTGATTCCTGATGATGCCCGACTTGATGTCATGCGAGCCAAGGCACACTTGGCTTTCAAGCGGGCAAAAAAACAACAGGCATTGGCGTTGATGGAGCAGCTCCATGCCGAGCGCGTTGTCATGGAAGACCAGCTCAGTCGACTTGAGGAGGCCTATGAAAAGGGCGCGGCTACTGAACGTAATGTTGTGCAGCAGCGACTCAAGATTGCAGCACATCGAAAGCAATGTGACGCAGCTGCAGTAGTTGCTGATGCCATTGCTGATGCTGAGATTGAAATTGCTTCCGCAGAATTAGCGACCGCTGAATTGGCTCTGTCGCGCACAGTGATCAGATCACCCATTGATGGCGTTGTCTTAGAGCGTCTCGCAGAGCCCGGAATGCCTCGATCACCAAACATGAATCAAACAGATATGGGTTATATCGTGCGACTTTATGATCCAACATCTTTACAGGTACGAGTCGATGTACCACTGAATGAAGCAGCTCGAATTGGCGTAGGTCAACAAGCAGAGGTGATTGTTGATGTCCTGCCTGGGAGAATTTTCGAAGGCGAAATCACGCGACTGGTGCATCAAGCAGACATACAGAAAAACACTATTGAAGTGAAGGTAAAGATCAAGAATCCTGAAAAAGAACTGAAACCAGAAATGCTCTCACGAGTGCGTTTTAAAAGTTCACCGGCGTCCGAGAAGGAATCGCCACAGTCCAGTATCGGTCGCCAGATGACGCTGCCAAATAGACTGATTGATCAGCAAACTGATGCCAGCGGTGTTGTTTTGATTGTCGATGCAGCCAGTCAGACCGCACAGCGCCGTATTGTTGAGCTGGGTGCACCAGTACGCGATGGGTGGGTGACTATTCGTTCAGGATTACAGCCCGGAGATCGTGTCATTGTGACTCAGGGTAAGCAGATCGAAGCCGGTGAAGCGGTGGCGATCGAGTCTGAATGGAATGGAGAGCTCGATTTATGAGTGACGCCATGATCCAATGTGAGGCACTTGGTCGGACGTACTACCGTGGTGACGTTGAGATTACGCCATTGCAAAGTGTTGCTCTGGAAATCAATAAGGGGGAATTCGTCGCACTCATGGGACCCTCTGGTAGTGGCAAAACGACGCTGCTTAATATTATCGCGGGTATTGATCGTCCCACCATTGGCCGTGTTGTCATCGACGGTGTTGATACAACCAGTTTGTCGAGTGCGAAACTGGCTGATTGGCGAGCTCGCACAGTTGGTTATGTATTCCAGTTGTATAACTTGATTCCGGTGTTAAGTGCTTATGAGAACGTTGAGGTTCCATTACTTTTGCAACGGATGTCTCGTAAGGTGCGACATAATGCGGTTTCAGAGGCGCTGATTCGAGTTGGTATTGCTGATCGATCTGATCACTATCCAAGACAGCTCAGTGGTGGACAAGAGCAACGTGTTGCGATTGCGCGAGCTATTGTTTCAAAGCCCACACTCCTTGTGGCAGACGAACCAACTGGTGATCTGGATTCACATGCGGCGATAGAGATTATGAATTTGATTGCTGAACTTAATCAGGAACTCGGAATGACGATTCTGATGGTCACCCATGATGATGCTATTGCCGGACATGCCCATCGACTCGTTCACTTGCTCGATGGTCATGTCATTCCTAGTGATAAAGAGATTGCGGGGGCAATGGCATGAGCATTTGGCTTCCAACGCGATTTTGGCGATTGATTTTGAGGCAGATTAAAGGCCGCCCGATGCGTAGTGGATTAACCATTGCCGGAGTGGCTATTGGGCTCCTGCTCTTCGTACTCATCGAAGGTCTTCAATATGGCGTGACCATAGCAACGCAGCCCGATGAAAACGATACGACATTAGTGGTGTATCGTGAAAATCGATATTGTCCAGCAACAAGCACGCTGCCAGAGATCTATCAATCTCGGATTACTGAGCTCGAAGGCGTTCTTCGTGTCATGCCTATACAAGTCGTCGTTAACAATTGCCGCGCGAGTCTTGATGTCGTGACATTTCGCGGCATGAAGGAAGATGATTTCAAAAACGTATTGCAGACGGATGCGGTTGTCATTGATGGTTCACTGGATGAATGGTTAGCCCGTAACGATGCGGCATTTCTTGGTAGCTCACTGGCCTCTAGACGATCTTTGTCAGTAGGTGATCGGTTTGAAGCGGCAGGCTATCAGGTCACTGTTGCTGGTATTTTGGAATCAGATCGATCTGGCTATGACAATCTTGCTTTTGTTCACCTGCCATATATTCAATATGCGAATCGATCAAAGCAGGGTCAAGTCACTCAATTCAATGTAATTGTTGATGGGCCGGAAAAAATGGACGCAGTAGCAGCACAGATTGATGAGATGTTTCATAGCGATCAAGCACCAACACACACGAGAGCAGAGCGTGCTTTTGTTGCTGATATCGCCGGGGACATTGTGCACATTATTGGGGTCGTGCGGTACTTGGGTTGGGCATGTCTCGCGGCAGTACTTGCATTGATTTGTAATGCGATGGCACTGAGTGTTCAAGATCGTGTTGTTGATAATGCGGTGCTCCAGACACTCGGGTATCGCAGAACAAGGGTATTTCAACTGGTTGTTGGAGAGGGCTTGGTGCTTGGCGTCTGTGGCGGAATTGTTGGCTCGCTTGGTGCATTTATTCTGCTTTGGTTGTCTCGAGTGAATTTGAGCGTTGAGGGAATTTCGATTCCCATTGAAGTTGGTGTTACGCAGTTTCTTATTGGTGCGGGCATCGCCACTGGTATTGGACTGATTGCAGGCATCATTCCTGCGATGCGAGCGGCTCGCCGCGATCTTGTCAGTTGTTTTAGGGCAATCTAATGAAGCTTCTTCCCTGGGATTATGGTATTCGCAATCTTTCGCGGTCAAAGGTGCGCACAGTGTTATGCGTACTTTCTGGCGCGCTTATTGCATTACTTGCAATCGCAGCCAGTGGTGTCGTTCATGGCTTGGAGCGTTCACTCAAAGCAGATGTGTCTCCAAATGTAGGTGTTGTGTATGGGGCTGGTAGTGAAGATAGCTTAGAGCGAAGTGATATTGATGCACGTACGCCATCACTTGTTTCAGCGTCAGTGCCGGGCATTAGAAGACTTAATGATGAACTAGAGTTCATCTCACCAGAAGTTGTTATGGCAATTGCAGTCGATCTTGAGTCGCAGACGGAGCAGCGACTTGCTATTGCACGGGGTATTACTGAAACAGCTTATCTGTTACATAAGAATGTACAGATCGTTGAGGGGCGGGCACCGCGGCCGGCTTACAATGAATTGATGGTTGGGCAACTGGCACCGATCAAAATGGGTGTTTCAGTCGAGGACTTGGCGATTGGTAAGACCATTCTCTTTGACAATACGACGTGGACCATTGTTGGGCACTTTGTCGCACCTGGTTCAGTACTTGCTTCTGAGATTTGGCTGCCATTGACGGATCTTATGGTGGCAACCAAACGGGAAGGAATTTCTTCGGTGTTGGTTGAGATGGATCCCAGTAAGGGTGGCGACTTAGCTGACTTGGAGACCTTTGCCTTCCAACGCTTAGACTTGGAGCTTGTTGCCATGCCGGTATCAGAGTATTACCAGCGCGTTGATGCTTTCTATAAGCCAATTAAGTTGATTGTCTGGTTGACCGCTATTCTGGTTGCACTTGGAGCACTCTTTGGCGGCATTAATACGATGTATGCAGCCTTTATTGGGCGCATTCGGGAATTCGGAATGCTGCGTTGTGTCGGATGGCGCCCTTCAGCAATTGGTTTGAGCTTAATGCAAGAATCAGTGGTGTCTGTGACGGCTGGGGCCCTGCTTGGTTGTTTGGTTGGTGTTGTCTTTCTTGATGGCCTCGAAGTACGTTTTACGATGGGGGCATTTGAACTATTGGTGGGTCCAATTCAAATCATGATTGCGATGGTCGCAGCCGTTTGTGTGGCAGTATTTGGTGTACTACCCCCAGCCATACGTTGTTTGAGGAGCCCAATAAATGAGGCACTTAAGTCAATCTAAGTTAAATACACACTTATACATGGAGATATCAGTCATGCGTACACTCATATTTGTGCCAACACTTTTGATGTTCCTCTTCGTCACATCAGCTTGTGGAAACAAAGGTGACAAGGCCAGTACATCAAGTGGACCTACACTACCGGCCAATTTGGTAGCGACTTCAATTGATGGATCACCACAAACAGTGATCGAGACTCTGAAGGATAAGAAAGCTGGTGATACGGCTTTAGTTGTTGGCCTTATTGGTGGGAAGATGGAACCCTTTGCAAAGAACCGAGCTGTCTTTCAGTTAATCGATGCCTCTTTGAAACCATGTGATGTTTCTGAGGATGGTTGCCCTGCTCCCTGGGATTACTGTTGTGAGCCGCCGGAGCAGATTATGGCCTCGTCAATGACGGTTCAGGTTGTCGGTGCCGATGGGCGCCCTCTTCCGCTTGGCCTCGAGGGCAAAGATGGTTTGGAACCTCTCACAACACTGGTGGTCTCAGGAAAGGTCAATCAAGCGAGTGATGGTGTGTTTGTTCTTGACGCAGAAAAGATCATGATTACTAAAGTCTCACCTGTTAGCCATGCGGGGCACGACCACGATTGATCGCCATGTCAATGGTGGTGTGATTAAAGGTCTTGAGGTGTATTGACGTTATGTAGGCAAGTTCTTTGTTCATCTGGGAGTACTTGAACTTCCAGATCAATGTGTGCAAGTGCACGATGCAGGCTTCTTATGCCCTGCTGTTGCGCCCGTTGCATCTGCAGCTTCGCGTTGCTTGAGATAACCAATGGGAGTGGGCTTGGATGTGGTTCCAAATCGAGGCGAAAGACCCGAGCATCATGTGGTAGTGGGCGACATAATTCCGAAAGCAGTTTGGATGTGAGGTGCGGCATGTCGCAAGGAACAATTAAGTAATGGTGGTTAATCTGGCTTTCTAAAAGTTTCGTGACACCAGCAAGTGGACCGCAGCCTGGCTTTGGATCATGGATATGTGGCAGGTCAGCAATCACAATATTGGGTGCGACTACCACAATTTCCTGACATACCTCACCAAGCAAACTGAGCATCGTCTCTAGCATTGTCCGTCCATCTGGAAGCTTGAGATCATGTTTCGATGTTCCCATTCGCGTGCTGAGACCACCGGCGAGGACCGCCCCGGTCACTTGCTGCAGTGGTGATTCGATCGTGCTCATGTAAAGCAGGTTATCAGCTTGGTTCCAGGTGAGTCTGATCGTTGGTTCTGACAAACGCTCTTCAAGCGGATTGCCGTGCTATGCCGATGGCTATAGGTATGAAGTTTTGGTTACTCATGTTGATTTCTCTTGTTGTTATACCGGGCACAGCAGTGGCTCAGGAAGCGGTTGGAATCGAACGTGTTGAGCTTGAACAGATCGATCCTCGAGTGGATCAGCAGGTAGATCTTGCGGCCGATCTTGCGTTGAAGATGCAACAGAGCCATGACAGCTTGCAACCGGCAAGCGATGTTCGCCAGATCTATAGCGTGCGTGGGATGCAACGCCCAATGTTTGCCAGACGCAGTGGCGGGTTGACCGCGGTCTTTCCCCGGGCGTGGATCCAGCGTGGCGAGAAGGGGCAATTTTATACGCCAATACCTGACGGCACGACGTTCTATATTGGTCCGATTCATCCCCAGCTGACTGGAGAAGGTTTGCGGCAAGGCTTACGTCCAGAAGTGCCGGAAGCCCAGCGTCCATTGGAAGGACGTATACGACAACGTATTTATCCGCAGCCATTACAGAGTCGAATCAGATTACAAGATGCAGATGAGATACTCGATCTTCGAGTCAGTCGATGGTCGTCTCTATCAGGCAGACCCAGCACTATTGAAAATGCGCAGGCTCGCCGGCTTAAGCAACTTGTTTTTCAAGCATCACGTCTGCGTAGATTCAAGCAGCTCGAGGCTGATGATCGTCGTCGTCAAAAAAACCAAGACAATGAAAACGCTTTGCAAGCGATTCCATCCGACGATTCTCTTGATGTTTCTCAGGAACCAAATCGCGGCATCGATCGCTAAGAGGCTGACCGAGCATTTCCGTCGGAAATGGAAGCGGTGCTGCCGGATGCTGTTCATACACAAGATGTTTGGCGATTTGAATCATGGCATCTAAGAGTGAGAACAGAACAGTGTTCTCAAGGGGTCTCCACCAAAGACATCGGCCAATCAGAGATGTGTATTTTGTGTCCATTGAGAGAGTCGAGAAGTCCTCTGGCCTGCAAACCGCTACAGATGGAACAACCTGTACAGCTCAAAGGCCCGATTAAACTGGTTTAAGAAAGGACCGTCCGAGAACAAATGCTCTCGAACGGTTAAAAACAACTTATTCAGCGGTGTTTGAAGAGACTCAGGTTGTTTGTATGTTCATTTCTTCATACTCGCTGACGGGATCAGCTTCATCAAAGACTCGCTTTGCTCGACTGAGCCAAGTGTAGATCAGTGCAATCAATAGAATCGCACCAGCCAGCGCGCCGCCAAAGATTGGCAGTGCCTTGACGAGGCGTTCATCAGCAACAGGCGTTGGATTCAGGCTCGCATAGCGAATGCCAGTGCCATCACTTATCTGGTGAGGTGCAATGGCCTTGGCGCCATCAGGATGTTTGCCAGTGTTGCGAGCAGACTCCGCAATGACGGTTGCGGTAAGAAGATTCAGGAACGCTTCTGTCTCGCCTGGAGCGGTGCCAACAAGTGTTAGTGCGAGTTCACCAGGAACTGAACTGTCAACAGTCAGATCTCGTGCGATTCGATCAGCAACCCCTTGTGGTGTGCGATATTCTTCGAAACGTCGATCGCCCATTCGTCTTGCAAGGGTGCGAGTGAAATTCTCATTCTTGAGTAGATCTTTGTGCCAACTTGCCCACGTTGCATTTTGATCGGCATCCAGTTTGGTATGCGTGGTGCCCTTTGCTTTGAGCGTGACAGCCGCAGATCGTAATGCTGGATGAAAGTGGTCAGTTGCTGCCCACGAAACGCCAGCGATGGCGGTCGCAATGACGAGCAACCAAAGGCATGCGAACACGGCTCTGGAATGGGCCCACCGTCGGATCATTTTGCGTTCCGAAGATTCCAGTACGGTTCGCAACTCAGTGAGTTGCTGTCGTTGATCTTCGATAGAACGAAGCTGCTGGGAGTGTTTCTCGAAATCAACAGTACCTGTAGGTGATGATGCTTGGGCACTCGATTCAAGAAGCTGGCGAACTTTTCCAAGTCGTTGGCGGCGGCGACGAAGGTGTACCGCTACACCATTAATACGTTGTGCCTTATCACGAAGTTCTTTGACCATACCGGACTCAGATCCCTCAGTGCATTTAGCGGTACTGTTTACAAGATCAAGCTCTTCTTCAAGCGTTTTAATTTGATCTTCATAACGACTTCTTGCGGCTTGTTCATTGGCAGTTGCTTCGTCGAGCTTAGTTTTGATTGCGGCGTGCATTGCCTCTAGTTCAGCGACACGCGATTCATGGACTTGTGTGGAGCCAGAATCGTCTGTCCGGTTGGCAAGCGTTGTTTCGACCTGCTCTAACTCGATCTGGGTTTCGTGAAGTGTGATCTTAGTTGACTCTAATTCTTCGCAGAGCGACGCATTGCTTTGTTCAAGCGCGTCAAGATCCTGTTGCCCAGCGGTTTGCCCGCGAGCTTGCCGCAGTGCTTCTGTGAGAGATTTGATACGTTCGTCTTTTTTGATCAGCTCATCTGGTGAACCTTGTACCTTCAATTGCGCCACTTCACCTGTGAGGGATTTGATCTGCCGTGATTGTTCTTCAACCATTGCCATAGCAGCAGCACCGCGTTCAAGTAGTGGCCCTTGCCCTTTCAGAGACTCTGCAAAATGAGTGAGCTTTTCACCAGCAACCCTTAGCTTTGATTGATTGTCTTCAAGCCTTGATTCACGTTCACTAAGGTGAGTCTGCAATTTTTCGATGCGGCCTGTTAGCTCAGCACACTGGAGTGTCAGTGTCTGAGTTTCTTCGGTTTTCTCAGTGTGTGCGGCTTGCAATGAAGCGAGGTTTTCTTTTGCTGTGTCACGATCTGCCTCAAGATTACCGATAATTTCGAGCGCATCATGTTCGGATGCGGTTGCTTGTTCTTGGTTGTGTTTCAGGGATTCCTTTAACGAATCCACACAACTATCAAGTTCATCGATTTGAGCACAGCGTTCATTAAATTTTTGTTGGAGATCACTGACATTGCTCTCTGAAAGAGCGAGCTGCTCGCGTAGATGGGTACGTTTGGATTTACCACTTTGGATCTTCTCAACCAAGGCAGCCTTTTGGGAGGAAAGCGATTTCACTTCTTCTTCATTCTTGGAGGTCGTTGCTTCTAACGTCTCGTTGAGTGTTGAAATCGTGCGATCGGCTTCGGCAATTTTCTGGGCAGTGTCACCAAGTTCACGAGCCTGAGCGGCAAGCATTTCGCTGCGTTTATTGAGTGCCTTAGATTCACTTTCTAATTCACTTGCTTGGGCCTTCACTTCTTCGTGCTGTTTTGTAAGCGTAATAGAACGCTCTTCAACATCAGCCTGAGCAGCTTCTAGTTCGCTTTGGGTCTTTTTGAGTTCTTCATTAGCGGTCGTTTGATGCTGGTCAAATGAGAGTTTGTCTTCAGAGAGAGCCTGGCGATCCAGCTGATATTTCTCGGTATTGTGCTGGTGTTCTTTTTCTAAGGCAGCTCGATCTTCTTCAAAGTGATTGAGTTTGCTGAGTAAACCATCACGCTCATTGGCGAGCTCAGATTCGGCTTCAGACAATGAACGTGCTCGATCGGAGAGCGAAGAGATCATCGCATCATTGGATTGTTGAACATTGCGTAGCTTTTGGAATTGAGCTTCGACATCTTCGAGAATGGCAATCATTTCTTCGCCAGCGGCATCATCGAGATGAGTTCCGGTGTCTACTTCTGATACTTCAGAGGTATCGACCTGGACCGACTCACCACTCTGTTGTGAATGACTGGTGGCCTCTGATTCTGAGGGCGTTTCTTGAGTATCGTGGCTGTCATGGCCACTTTCTACTCCGTCGGCATCGTGATCGGTGTGGTCTTCACAAGCATCGTGCTGTTGGGACTGCTCATTATGGGCATTGTGGTCTTCATGTTCGTTCATCATTGAACCCTCTGGCACAGTTAAGTTGGATGGTCTGACCATGCCGCTTGGAAAGTGATTTGGCGGCACCTGAATATCGTCCTGGAATGAGATCACCTTCAGTGGGCAAATAGAAAAGAACACTGGTGAGGTCAATTGGTGCCTCTCGCAGGCCTGGTGAAGGTCCGATAGCCTCTCTTCTGGCTTCTGGACGCTAGACTGCTTGGTCAGATGAGCAATAATGTTGCCTGCTTGTTTCTATAAAAGAGCACTCTATGAGCCAGACCCAGTCACCATCCTCCGATCCCCGACCCGCCTGTGCGGATTCTGAATCACCTCAAGTGGCGGTCAATGGGCCGAGTCATGTGACGCCAGCGCAGATTGGCATGGTTGCTTTTGATCGAATCCGCCAGCGACCTGGATTTGATCCGGCGCTCACTGAAATCGTTGATGCAGTTGCCTCTGGCCGACGATTGACATTGGCAGAAGGAGCGTTGCTTTTCTCCACGGGTGATATTTGGACGGTCACAAGCTTGGCCGATGTATGCAGACGACGTCTTCATGGAGACGTGGCTTACTACAACGTCAATCGACATTTGAACTATTCCAATGTTTGTGCTCTGAGTTGTAAATTCTGCGCCTTCTATCGCAAGAAGGGTGAGGATGGCGCTTATGAGTATTCGATTGATCAGATTCGTGAAGAAGCAATTAAGGCCGCCGCGTCAGGGGCGACTGAAATCCATATCGTTGGGGGCTTACATCCTTGGCTGCCCTTCTCTTATTACACAGAGATGATGAGCACCATTAAGGAGGCGGCACCGGCATTGCACATCAAGGCGTTTACCGCTGTTGAGATCGTCCACTTAGCGCGTATTTCAAAACGCGGCCGAGATAAGAAAGAGGGAATTAAGGCGGTGCTTCAGGATCTCAGGAATGCAGGTCTAGATTCTCTTCCTGGAGGTGGTGCGGAAGTATTTGATGATCGTGTGCACGACGAAGCATTTAAGGGCAAGATTCGTGGTGAGCAATGGCTTGAGGTTCATCGCGCAGCACATGAGCTCGGCATCAATACCAACGCAACAATGCTCTATGGGCATTTGGAATTACGTAGTGATCGTCTGCATCACATGCAATTGCTTCGCGAGCAACAAGATCGGACACTTCATGACTGGGCTCTGAATTTCGGAGTTGGACTCCAGGATGCAACGAACCATGATGGGCAAGCCGCAAAAGCGGTCGTGCTAACAGGGCCGGAAACCAACGGTATACAGCCACAAGCAGGCGACACGCCCAATGGGTACCACCAGACTATTATTCCATTGCCATTCTTCCCAGATGAGAGTGATCTAGAGTACCTGCCAGCGCCGTCAGGTTTAGAGAACTTACGCACACTATCAATCTCTCGATTGATGCTCGACAACATTCCACACGTTAAAGCGTTTTGGATTATGCAAACACTTGCGATGGCGCAGCTTCAACTTGAAGCAGGTGCCGATGACATTGACGGCACTGTTGTTTGGTATGACATTACAAAAGTTGGAGGCACTGGTACCAGTCAGGAATGTTCTGTCAGTGACCTGACAAGAGCTATTCGTGAATCTGGTTTTAGACCAGTAGAGCGAGATACCTTATATCGCCCAGTGATCCGTGACGGATCACAGTGGTCTATTGCGAGCTGATTTGGTTGTTCGCTTCGGCGCTTCGCCCTCGTAAGAACCACCACAATTCTGGCTGCTTGAATAATATGGCGGCGAAGACGGCAGTGATGATGCCGGCAGCGACCAGTATCACGAGCTCAATCAAAGCGTCTATCCAATCTGGTGTGGATGTGCCAACGCCTAACGATACAAGCCACACGACCAATGACATCACAACTGTGGTCGCAACACTCTTCATCCACGAGAGCGCCACAGGGCGATCAACAAGGGTGCCGGTATGACGAGCAAGTAATCGCAACAAAATAGCAACTTGCAAGACACTGCAGATCGCCGTTGACCAGGCCAGGCCAGCCACGCCCAGTGGTGTCCAGATGAGCAGGATGTTGCCAACGAAATTGAGACCGACGATCCAGAGTGCTACCTTTACTGGAACCATCACCTCGCCGCGCGCATAGAAGGCCCGGGTGAGCACATGTACAAGTGAGTAGGCCCAGACAGCAGAGGCATATCCAACTAAAACAAATGCAACGCGGCTCGAGTCTTCAGCAGTAAATCGTGCGCCTTGGAAGAGGGTTGCGGCCAGTGGCTGTGCAACGAGTATGAGTCCAGCGCCCGCTGGAAGCGCCACAAAAAGAGATAGTCGAATGCCGCGTCGGACGGTTGAATTGAAGGCTGTTGAATCTGCAGATTGTTGAGCGAGCAAAGGGAATATTGCGGTTGCAATAGCCAGGCCAAAGACGCCAAGTGGAAGTTGATAGAGCCGCTGAGCAAAGCTCAGATCTGCCATCGACCCTTCAGCCAGTGGATAGTCAATTCCAAAAAGAGTTGGGCCAATCGTGGTTGGATAACTGGCAATCAGTCCATCGATAAAGACATTCAGTTGCAGGACGCCAAGTCCCAGCAGCATTGGCAATGCTTGACGCAAGACACTGCCAAATGCGGTGATGGCTTTCTCGTAAGATCCACTGAGCCATGGGCCATTTCCAAGATATGGCTTCAGCGCCCAGAGCGACCAAGCAATTTGAAGAATGCCAGCGACTAATACAGCAGCGGCGATTGCACCAACAGTCAGGAGACGCATGTTTGACTGTGTTTGATCGACAGAGAGGCCCACGGCGAGAGCCGCAATAATCATGCAACCGTTAAGGATGATTGGTGCTGCGGCTGTGGGGCCAAAACGACCATGCACGTGCAGCATGGCACCAAAGATAGCAACCGTGCAAATCATCGGCATGTATGGAAGCAGTAGCATTAGGAGCCAAATGGTTGGAGACGCATGGCCCTGATTATGCGAAACAAGAAAGAGTATGAACTCACCAAGAATGACCAAACTACCGAGCGCTATGACTAATAATGCAACAGTAAGTGCAGCAAGACGACGAGCGGTATCTGGATCGTCCCGGTCGAGCTGCGTATAGATTGGAAGGAAGGCCGCAGAAAGCGCACCCTCACCAAACAACCTGCGAAAGAGGTTTGGTATCAGGAAGGCGAAGAAAAATGCGTCCATCAGTGAGCCAGCCCCAAACAAGCGGCTCAGCACACTATCACGAGCCAACCCGGTGATACGGCTCACACCAGTGAGGAAAGAAACGGTACGGGCATTCTTCTCAAGTCGATCATTCATTGTTCAGGTGATGTATCGACAGGATGCCTGATCCGTGGTCAGGATAGGGTGCAATGTTTAGGTGCGCTGTCGGGAAGAACGAGAAAAGTGGTTCCACACTGAGGACATGCCCCCTGGCCCTGATCAGCGACTGAATCTTCAAGTTGATGGGCGCATATGACACAAATGCTACTTTGGCGTTTGTTGAGCTGGGCTGCGATTTTTGATCGGGTCAGCCAAACTGTGAGACCAAACAGAAGACAGATGGCTGTCACGATGCCAACCACATCGAGTGAAACAAAAACACGATTCCAAGGAAAATTTCGATCTAAGAAATGCGCGTAACACGCCGCAAATGCCCAGCAAAAACCGGCGGACAAAGCAATGATGGCCAATGTGTAAACGAATGCCATTGCGAAAGATGGTGGAATCGCGCGGCGCAATAGCCCCACGGGGAGTGGCAGCCTGTCCCACTGAGCAGCATGAAGTGGTGTATCGCATGATGGACATTGTGCGTGACCTTGTTTATTAAAAGTGACGGAGTCACAAAGCGTGCCACAGTTGAAACAGCATTGCGTCATGGGGGTATGCCGGACCAGTTTCATGACGAGCGCGTACGTTGCCCAAGTCGCATAAAGCGTTCCACTTAAAACAGCAATCTCCATATTGCTTTGGTTGAATCCAAACCACAGGATCATCCAAACAACAATCGTAATGAGAAAAAACGGTAGTAAAACCACAGGCCCAAATCGCCACCAAAAAGAAGGCTTCCAGCTCAGCAGATTAAGTTGATAAATCGTTCGGGCCGTACAGACACCACGCGGGTCATGACCTATTGGTCGTAAAGCCAAGATCCAAATGGAAGCGATGAAAACACCCAAAACGCTGGCGATCATGTCCAATGGATTGTAGACGCGCCCAAATGCAAAATAGTGTTGTGTGATTTCATCTGTAACTGCAAAGAGAAGGCTCAGCACAATGACCCATATCAGTGGGAGCCAGCGGGTTAGGACCAGGAGGATGGGCGCTGTTGCGAAAGCCAAGAAATGGATGAGCTTGTCGGGTGGTGGATGTACTTCGCTGCCCATGGCAAGCTGTGGCCAATGAGTCCCAGCAATAATGAGGATCAGATAGATGATAAAGAGAACACGCCAGGGTTTCGGGCTAGGCATCCGTGTGTGGATCCAGCATGACCGTAGCGCTGATTGGTGGCGGTGGCGGTGGTCCACCCCACAATGCAAGTAACTGATCTGCGACAGCCCTGTAGTCGCGAGCACCATTGCAATTTGGTGCATAGTCAAAAATGGTCTGTCCAAAACTTGGCGCTTCTGCGAGCTTGATGTTTCGCCGGATCGGTGGTTGGAGCACGCAGCAGTTGTTCCAAGGTACGGCTTGATCTCGAACAGCTTCGAAGTACTCATTGATGTCAGTCACGACTTCACGAGCAAGAGTTGTTTGGCTTTCATACATACAAAGAAGGATTCCGGTGACACGAAGATCCGGGTTCACCGATTGTGTCATGAGCTCAACGGTCTCAAGCAGTCTTCCTACACCTTGGAGAGCAAGAAAGTGCGCTTGCATTGGCACGATCACTTCGTCAGCCATTGCCAACGCGTTCAGCGTGAGCTGCCCAAGGCTTGGTGGGCAGTCAATAATGATGACATCATATTGATCTCGAATGGTCGCCATTTTTCGTTTCAAAATGCTCTGACGATCTTTGACTGCTGGCAGCTCACTCTCGGCAATGGCAAGATCAACCTCAGAGAAGATTGCATCGAGTCGGTCCCGGGCATGCATGATGGTGTCACTTGCTTGGCATTCAGGATCAAGCAAGAGGTCATAAGCAGTTGGATCATCGGGGCCAGGAGCGAGTCCAAGATGGAGGGTAAGGTGTCCCTGAGGATCGAGATCGATCAGGAGGACTCGACAACCTGAATCAGCAAGAACAGCGCCGAGGTTGGCTGTAGAGGTGGTCTTGCCAACGCCGCCCTTTTGATTCAGCATCGCGATTGTTCGCGGCCAGTGGGGCATTCAAGAGAGTATAGCTATCGCAGGTCATGAGAGGCCACTGATGGCCCATGTTTGACAGGGCGTGCTATCCTCCCTCTGCCTGAACTCGCCTAAAAGCAATGAACCGGCGTAAACCCATGCCAACCCTTACTGATCAAGCTATTTGTATCCGCCAGTGGGATTACTCTGAGACCTCACAGACGATCTGTCTGCTGACACGTCAACATGGCCTCATGCGCGGTATTGCAAAGGGTTCAAAGCGGCCTAACGCCCCTTTCTCGGGCGGATTTGATGTATTGACGATGGGTGAGATCACCGCAATCACCAAGCCATCGACGGATTTGGCGACGCTTACACAGTGGCAGCTACAGCGTGTTTTTAGGCATGTGCATGAACACTTGGCGGCAAATCGAGCGGCACTCTATATGGCCGATGCAGTCCAGCGGATTCTGACCGACCATGACCCCCATCCAGCGGTCTTCGATGGAATGGCCGCGGCTTTGGAGGCACTGGCAGATCACGTTGATTTAGGCCTATTGGCGTTTCAATGGGGTCTGCTTAGTTCAGGGGGATTTACGCCTGTCATCGATCGTGATGCTGTGACTGGACAACCGTTCCCCGCCGATGCTGAGACTTTAGCGTTCAGTCCACAGGCCGGCGGTTTGGTGCTTGATACTGGCGAGGGCGATCGTTGGCGTGTTCGAGTGGCGACCGTGCATGCCCTTCGCACCATTGCGGCTGGTGAAACGCCAACACAGGATCAAGAAGTGATTCAGCGAGCCAATCGCCTTTTAGCGGCCTATCTGCGTGAGATCATTGGTCGCGAAACGGCAGCAATGCGATGGGCATTCTCGGACCTTCCGGGCTCATTTCATTGATCTTTACATCAAAGTAGGCGTTCGTCGTCAAGCCGCCCATCTGGCTGAATTCGCCCTTCTGCCAAGCCGATATCAGCAGTGGTCTAGCGAAATGAGGTTCTGAACCTGTGGCTTGGGGCTGAAGTGCTCAGATTTTGCAGTGCACCTCAAATAGCGCTTTCACAGGCGAAAAAGCAAACTCCTGATGTGAGGTTAAGTAGATGACAAGTCTGGATATCGATCAAATTATCAGCAGCCAGCGTCTGCCTTCCCTACCCACGATTGCGCTTCGTGTGTTGGAACTGACGTCTTCTGAGGATATTGATCTCAAGGAAATTGCTCGTGTGATTGAGCTCGATCAAGGCCTTGTTTTTAAGATTCTACGGACGGTCAACTCAAGTTATTACGGCCTGGCTCGTCCATGTGTGACGATTCGACAGGCACTTGTGTATCTCGGACTTAACACTGTCAAGACACTTGTACTCGGTTTTAGTCTTGTCGAAACAATGCGTCCTCAAGCTGAGGACAAGAACCATGTGAGTTTCGACTTTGTCGATTATTGGCGAAGAGATATTTACGGCGCTGTTGCAGCCCGTGAGCTCGCCCAGGTCACAAAGATATGTGATCCTGAGATCGCTTTTTTAGCAGCGCTCATGCAAGATATTGGCATGGTCGCTCTCTCGCGTATCTGTGGCAGTGAATATCAAACTTGTATACAGAAAACGCAAGGCAATCATGACAAGCTAGAAGCATTGGAAAAGGCCAAATTTGGCTATGGGCATACTGATGTTGGTGCGGCCATTGCGGAGCATTGGAATCTGCCAGAGCAACTCGGGGTCACCATGCGTTGGCACCACGATGCTGGAAAGAGTCCCCATCAATGGAGATCATTTCTTCGACTCATTCAGTCGGCGAATCTTGCCGCAACCGGACTTCTTTCAGGGAATCCACATGATGCGGCAGCAGCCTTCCAAAGTGAAGTACGAAATCGCCTCAGCTTGGATGCCGAACAGGCAAAGCAAGTCTTACGTCGTGTCACTGAGGTCGCCAGTGAGGTCGCTTCGCTCTTCAGGATTCCTTCAGAGGAGTCAAACAGTGTTGATGGCATCATGGCCGAGGCTGAAGAGCGTTTGATCGAACACCAACTGACGATGCAACGTGAGACGACAGCACTTCGTGAAGCAAACGAATCGCTTAGCCAACAAGCTTGTACAGACGCGCTCACAGGCGTGGCAAATCGGGCAGGCTTTGAACAAGCATTACGAGATGGTGTTAATGCAGCGAACCGTCAAGGCGTCACATTGTCACTCATCTTTATTGACATGGATCGTTTTAAACAGATTAATGACACCCATGGGCATCAAGTTGGCGACGTCGTTCTAAGCGATGTTGCTCAACGTCTTTCCAAGTCTTTGCCCAATGGCGCTCATGTATCACGTTACGGCGGTGATGAATTCGTCGTGCTGTTATTCAAATCGCCAACTCAAGAAGCGGTCGCCGTTGCGCAGAATATCTGCGATATGATTTCGTCGACACCAATAGAGTGTGAAACCGAAAGCGGGCAGCCACTTTTCTTGAGTGTTACTGCAAGTATGGGTGTTGGAACGATCGATGCGAAGGTGTGCAAAGGAGAACGAGGCACACTTGTTCGTAGTGCTGACCTTGGCGTCTATGCAGCGAAAGCCGCAGGTGGTGGTTGTGTTCAAGTGAGCGCTGATGCTGCTCAGAGTCAGTCAGTCAACTCAAGTTCATTTGTGTTCGGGAATGAGGCGAGCTGAAACAACTGGTTCCATTGGATAGCGAGTCGCTACTTCTTTTAGATTGTCCAGCGTGACACTACTGATACGCTTGAGCTCATCTTCGAGAGATCGATATTCCCCACTGTAGGTCCAAAGCCGACCTAAGCGACGCATGCGTCCACTGGAGAGTTCTTCGCTGAGCGTCGATGCGGTTGCAAATACCGCCCTTGCTCGCTCGAGATCAGATTCTGTCAGCGACGTTATTAACCCGTCAATTTCGCTACGCAATAATGACTCGACTTGCTCCAGCTGATCGGGTTGACATGCGGCATAGGCTAAGAATTCACCGGTCCGGTCGCGTGGATCGAAGTAGGCTGCTGCATCTTCACTCAAACCGGTTTCAATGAGTGCCCAATGAAGGCGTGAGCCATCAGCTCCACCAAGTATGTGCGATAAAAGTGCAGCGGCATAGCGGTCGTCATCATTCGCACCCGGGAACGGCGCAATGAGTGCAACGTAGGCCTGCGCAAGTGTGGGTAGACGCATCGTAAAATCATCAGATTGAGGCACAACTGGTTGGTATAACCGAGTGGTGCCCGAAGTAGGCCAATGATCACAGAGAGCGTTGGCCTGCGCAACGACCTCATCAAAGTCGAGGCAACCAGCGACGGCGAGCACAGTGTTATCCGCCGCATATCGCTCATCAAAGTACTGTTTCATGTCTTGCGGTGAGATGTTTGAAACGGTTTCTTTGGTGCCAAGGACGCGGTGAGACAATGTGTGATTGCCGTAGTAAGACTCAATGCCCCTTTCATACAACACCCAAAATGGATTGTCTTCGTACATTGCGATCTCTTCGATGATGACCTTTCGTTCATCTTCGAGATCGTCAGGCCTTAAGGCGGGACGAAGAATATCGGCGAGCGTCGCAAACACCTGCTCACGATGATCAGGAAGACAATGTGCCCAGAAGGCGGTCATTTCACTGGTTGTGAACGCGTTGTGGATCGCGCCAAGATCATCAAAGGCTTGATCAACTTCTTCGGCATTGAGGGTGTCAGTGCCCTTGAACATCATGTGTTCAAGAAAGTGACTGACCCCCATCATGCGAGAGGCTTCATCTCTGGCACCGGTATTGACAAAAAAGCCCATCGCTGTGGAGTGAGCGGCGGGGTTAATCTCGGCAACAATGTTGAGTCCGTTGGCGAGTTGAGATTGTTTGAATTCAATTTCCATCGATAAGTAATGATCGAATCTTGTTCTTAGTTGTGAATCATCCGACCCTCAGTTGCCAGTGCACCCTCGTGGATCGCCTCTGCCATTGTTGGGTGTGGATGCATCGTTGAAATGATGTCATCAGCGGTTGCCTCAAGTCGAATGGCCAGTGAGATCTCCGAGATCAGTTCCGAGGCCGTCTCGCCGATGATGTGCGCGCCCAGAATTT
This sequence comes from Phycisphaerales bacterium, assembly GCA_029268515.1. NCBI lineage: Bacteria > Pseudomonadati > Planctomycetota > Phycisphaerae > Phycisphaerales > Phycisphaerales bacterium. The sequence goes on from JAQWNP010000002.1 coordinate 188,160, forward strand.
CGCCATACGGTTTTGAGGCAATGATTTTGACAATGCCTTCATTGGCGCCAACGGCGATCGCTCGGCCATGGGCCTTAAGACTGTAGGTGCCTGCCGTGTATTCCAAACCCGCTTCCTTAGCCGCTCGTTCAGTCATTCCAATTGATGCGATCTGTGGATTGCAGTACGTGCAACCTGGAATCGATTTGTAATCAACGCCAAGCGTATGGTGTCCAGCCATGCGTTCAACGCAGGTGACCGCTTCTTCTGAGGCAACATGGGCGAGCCAAGGTGGGCCGATGATGTCGCCGATGGCATAGATGCCCGGCACGCTTGTTTGATAGGTGGGCTCTTCAGCGTCTTGGTAGTCGGTCTTGATGTGGCCCCGGTCAACAGCAATGCCAAGGCTTTCTTCAAAAAGCCCCTCAAAGCGGCCACCAACACCGACCGCAACAAGGACGACATCTGCCTGAAGATCCTCAGATTTTTGTTCATCATTCATTGGGCCAATGGTGACTTTTTGGCCTTTGCCCGATTTCTTGACCGCACGCACCGTGTGGTTGGTGCGGAATTCAATACCTTGAGCTGAGAAGAGTTTCTGTGCAACCTTCGAGACATCTTCATCTTCGATTGGAAGGATGCGGTCAACCATTTCGATCACGGTGACCTTCGTGCCAAGGCAGTTGTAGAAGTATGCAAACTCCATACCGATAGCGCCAGATCCGACGATCACGATCGATGCGGGTTGCTTGGGCAGATTCATTGCATCATATGAGCTCACAATGGTCTTCCCATCACACTTTGCAAAGGGCAGCTCTTTGGGTGCGGCTCCAGTGGCGATCATTACTTTATCACTGGTAATGACCTCGGTCACATCGGTGCCATTACCGTGGTAGTAATCTCCAGATACTTTCTTGATCTCAACCTGACAGGGTGAAGATCCATCGTTGCCCGAGAGAATGTGGGCATGCCCAGCAATGTGCTCAACCTTATTTTTCTTAAAGAGATAAGCAATGCCAGCGTTCAGTTGTTTGGTGAGATCACGGCTGCGGCCAACAATGGTCTTGAAGTCAATCTTGGCGCCAGTGAAGTTGATGCCCCACTCTTTGCCATGGTTGACAGCTTCGTCGACCAACTGGGCATTGTGCAACAGTGCTTTGGATGGGATGCAACCCCAGTTCAAACAAACGCCGCCCAACTTATCGCGTTCGACACATGCCACTTTCATACCCAACTGGGCGGCTCGAATAGCGCCGACATAGCCACCCGGTCCTGATCCGATGACGATAAGGTCATAGTGTTTGGTATCAGCCACAGCAGTCTTCCCTTTCATTGGTGTAGGCTCATCTTCTTCCCGTGCGAGATGAGGAGGGGCATTGTAACGCTCTGAGGCCGGTTCTTTGGTGATGCCGCCTAAAGCCTCATAGCGGGGTAACGAGCAGGCCTGACAGGGCCCTCATTGACGACCGATAGGTGGCCCCGTAGCATCGAGGATTCACGTTGTATTAGGAGTACCCCTTGCGCACTGCGATCATCAGTGACATTCATGCAAATCTTGAGGCCCTTCGGGTTGTCCTCGGTGATATTGCCGACCGTAAGGTCGATCGGGTCATCTGTTTAGGTGATATTTTGGGTTATGGCCCCAATCCGGTCGAATGCGTCGATCTTGTCGCTGAGCACTGCGAATGGTGCCTGATGGGTAACCATGATTTTGGAGCTCTCTATGAGCCAACCAACTTCAACGTGGCAGCTGAGCAGGCTGCTTATTGGACCCGAACTCAATTTGAGGGTGAGTCCAATGCAGATGACGCAGCCCGCCGTTGGGAGTTCTTGGGGCGGCTTCAGGTGCGGGTCAGCTTCGACAACTTCTTATGCATCCATGGCTCGCCCCGTCGACCCATTAACGAATACATCTTCCCAGAAGATGCAATCAACAGTCCCGTCAAGATGCAACAGGTATTTGACCGCGTGGAGCGGTTCTGTATGGTCGGACATACCCATGTGCCTGGTGTTTTTACTGATGAACCTGACTTCTACCCACCCGGTGATCTCGAAGGCCGTTATAAGCTGAATGATCAAGAAAAAGCGATTATCAACCCTGGATCTGTAGGGCAACCACGAGATCTTGATCCACGAGCGAGTTATGCCATCTTGGACGGAGAGTCAGTGGAGTTTCTTCGCCTTGAATATGACATCGAAGCCGTTGTTGAGAAGATCTACGATATTGCAGAACTAACCAACTGGTTGGGAGATCGTCTTCGAGAAGGCCGCTAGCCTCCCATGCCCCCCTTTCCTTGGATTTATTGATACCGCCTTGGCTCATCCCTCATGAAGAAGAAACCGCAGAATCCAGAGGCGCGCCGACTCGTCATTACGCTTTTTGTATTGCTTGTTGCTGCAGGGATCGTACTTGCGGTGATTTATGGCGGGCCTCAGTCGCAACCAGAAGACCAAGCTGAGATCGAGACCCCGCCAACTGAGACGGCTACTGCTCAGGGCGATGTTGCGACTTCAGCGACAAGCACCAACAACATCGCAGCTGACTCAACCGCTCAACAAGCGACGGCGCCGCCCACTGGCACTGATGTCAATGGTGTTATCGATGCGACTCCAGCAACGACCACCGATGCGACGTTGGTCTCACTTTCGGGATTGAAGGTAGCCAGCTCAGCGGATCCAAATGCAACCATTGATTCCTTGGGGAGTCTTGATCCCACCAAGGCAACAATGGAGTTGCAGTTTACGAGTACCGGCGCTGGGATCACATCTATTGTCTTTAGTGATATTTGGCAAACAGCCTCAGCACACCGCCAGGCAGATGAGCACATGAAAGAAGTTGCGGAAGGCCAGACGCCTACCGTGCCACTTCCAGAAAACCGTCGCTACGTGCTCCAACGCTCACAGACATTCACTTGGAATAACAATAATTCTGTGGAGTCTATAGAGGTCCCCATACTTGGCAGTAGTGCTGTTGAGATTAACGGCCAGCGGGTTTCGGTTTTTTCCAGCAAGATTCATTGGGCGCAAATATCACCGGGCGTTTTCCGACTTGAGATTGTGAATGAGAAGGACGAACCCGTCCTTGAGATTACCAGGAGGTTTGTACTTGGTGATCAATTCGATATCACACTCCATCAGGATCTTAAAAACCTGACGCAACAAGAACTCGACGTTTCTTGGATTCAGTATGGTCCGACCGATCTTGACCGAGATCGAGCCCGATACATGGACCGCCGCCGGATCCGTTATGGGTACGAGCTTGCACTAGAGCATGATCCCAAACGACTCGGACGCGTGGTTGGTAGTGAGATTCTCGAAGAGTATTCCACAATTGTTGGTGATTACAAAGATCACATTTCTGAAACACCGAACCAGGATTTTAGTTTGTGGCCCAAAAAGGAAGCCATCGCGGAGGGGTATACCCTCTCATGGTTTGCTTCTACGAATCGATATTTCGCGCTTGCAGTGCACCCGCTACTGAGCCCAGAGGGTAAAGGTGATCGGGGTCTGCGGCCTGAAGTGACCGCGATCAATGCGCAAGTTCAAACACATGTCAGTAGTGAAGGTGTGCCAGAAGAGGTTGTGTTTACGGCACTGATTAGTGAGACAGTCAAAGTTGCTGGGGATCAAACAGTAGAGCTACATTTTGGTGTCTATGCTGGTCCATTGGATCGGTATATCTTGAGTGATGAGCAGCCATATGCCGCACTCAATATGAACAACATGATTCTCTATGTCATGTCATCAATGTGTGCCTGTTGCACATTTCAATGGCTGGCCATCTTTCTGCTCGACTTCCTGACATTCCTACATAACTATGTGGTCTTCGATTGGGGCATTGCAATTATCGTGCTGGTGATTACGGTACGCGCTTTGTTGCATCCACTGACGAAGCGATCACAGATCAGTATGCAGGGCTTTAGTAAGCAGATGGGCACGCTGAAGCCGGAGTTAGAGAAACTCAAAAAGAAGTTCCCCAACGACAAGAAGCGTCAGCAGCAAGAGCAGATGCGACTGATGCAAGAAAAAGGCATCAATCCCCTATCGATGCTTGGCTGCTTGCCCCTGTTTCTTCAAATGCCGATTTGGGTCGCGTTATATGCGATGCTTTACTTTGCGTTTGATCTTCGCCAGCAACCTGCGTTCTTTGGTTTCTTCCAGCTATTCTGGGATTGGCCATTCCTAGCAGACCTTGCGACACCAGATCACTTCTTTGGTGAGTTCAAAGAGCCAATTGAACTTTGGGGATGGGTGAATATCACTGGTATCAATGTCTTGCCATTATTGATGGCAGTCATGTGGTACATCCAGCAAAAATACCTGGCGCCGCCACCAAATCCATCGATGTCGAAAGAGATGTTGCGTCAGCAAAAGTTTATGCAAGTCATGATTATCTTTATCTTTCCGATCATGCTGTATAGCGCGCCGTCCGGACTCACGATGTATATCCTGACATCAAGCTCGATCGGCATTCTGGAAGGCCGGCATATACGCAAGCAGATCGAGACCATGGACTTTTCGAAACCTCGTAAGAAGAGGCAGGGAGGCGATGGTAAAGGTAAGGATCCAGGAGCAAGGGCATACCAGGCTGCAATGCAGCGTGTCAAAGATAAACGCCGCGGTCCATCACCTCGATACAAAAAGCGCTCTTAGTCGTTCAGTGAATTGTTGTGATCCGATAGTGCGGTAGTAGGTACTCATGGACACATCAGCCACCATTATCGCAATCTCTTCGCCTCCTGGTCATTCCGCACATGGTCTTATACGACTCAGTGGAGCGCATTCAGTTGTTGCCGTTAATAACTGTTGTGAATCATCTATTGAATCGCAATGGCGTGGCGTGCGGATAATGCGGTTTGTTATTGATGGTTCTCGCAATACGACATTGCCAATACTGGTGATGAGTTTCCCGTCGCCAAATTCTTACACGGGCGAAGATGTGATTGAGTTGAGGTGTCCCGGAAACCCAATGCTTCTTGATCGTATTGTTCAGGAAGTTATTGATCGTTCGAAGCGAGCAATAGATGAAGAGCATCTTGTGCGCCGCGCTGAACCTGGCGAGTTCACAGCGAGAGCGTATTGGCATGGCCGCTTGACATTAACACAAGCAGAGGGTGTTGCAGCAGCAATTGCAGCGCGATCAGATGAAGAGTTAGAAACAGCCAGACTACTGTTGAGCGAAGACTTTGGAGATTGGGCGCGAAGTAGTGGGGACGAACTTACACAGCTGCTTGGATTAGTTGAAGCTGGTATTGACTTTACTGATCAAGAAGACGTGGTCGCTATTGAACCGGATGTATTACATAAGCGTATTCTTGCCATTCAAGAACGCTGGCAGCAGTGGCTGGGGCATCATGCAGCGAAAGAGCATCCAGAATCGACGCCATGGGTCGTCATTACTGGGCCACCGAATGCAGGCAAATCAACGTTGTTTAATGCACTGTTGGGAAAAACGCGTGCGGTGAGTTCGCCGGTTGCGGGAACAACCCGCGATGTGTTAACAGAACGATTGACGGTGCCTAGTGCAACAGGTTCTGTGGCGTGTATTCTCGTCGACGTAGCAGGTTGGGATAAGCGCACTGGTCAACTTGATTCACAAATGCAAATAGCAGCAACGACGGCGTTAGAGCGAGCGACGGTTCAGATTGCATGTGAGCCATCACCACACCACGGTAGTGAATTGTCCAGTGTTATTAGTGTTCGTACGAAGGCCGATCAAATTGGTGAGGCTGATCTGTCTAGCGGTGCTCGGCAGCCGCTCGCGGTGAGCGCGTTGTCTGGTGTTGGTATTGAATCGCTTCGAAGTTCAATTGGAAAAGCGCTCAGTGAGACATCAACAAGTTTAACGCGTGCAACACCAAGCCTTATGGCAAAGCATCGACAAGCGTTGGTAGAAGCCAGTCAAGCTTTGGCAGAAGCTGGAGCGATGACTGCTCTAAGTGAGAGCCGACAACTGCAGGATGCAGAGCTTGTTGCTGCGGCACTACGTGACGCTTTGACGGCTATGATGCCACTGATTGGGCACGTGCCCCCAGATGACGTGCTTGATCATGTGTTCGCAAGCTTTTGTATTGGTAAGTAGCATGGGAAAGCGGTGGTGTTATCTTAATGTCTCAACAAATCAACTGTGAGCGCAGCGAATGAGTACACCGGAGTCAGATATTCTCGATCATGGGACAATGGAGCTACGCGTTCGTTACAACGAATGTGATCCAATGGGTGTTGCTCATCACAGTCGATTCCCCGTGTGGTTCGAGATGGGTCGTACTGAGCTATTGCGAGCGACTGGGTGGACCTATCGCCAGTTTGAGGAGGAAGGCGTTTTTCTAGCAGTCATCGACCTGGCTGTTAAGTACCGGAAACCCGCCCGATACGATGACCTCTTGGTGCTGCACACCTCTATTGAGGGTGGGAGCCGAGTCAAAATCAAGCACAGCTATCAACTCAAGCACGGTGAAGACCTTCTGGCAACTGGCCGCTCTACCCTTGCCTGCCTGACGCGCAGCGGCGAAGTACAGCCAATTCCAGATTTACTTATGAAGCTCATCACCGCGACGGAAGCCAAGTCGCTTTCTCAATAAGTTGATTGATGGTTGGGTTGGGCTATTCAACCGATCCGATACGCGTGCGGACGCGTTGGAGAGGCCCTGGTATCCGTGCTGCTAGGGCCGTGAGCAAACCTGAGCGAACAGCGCGATCCAGTTCAAAGGCAACAGCCGAGCTGGTGACAGTGACATGTAACGTACCTTGTCGGAGTGATTCAATACAGGTTTTCTCGCGTAACTGGTCGGGTACCAATGTTTCCCAGGCATCAATACACTTGCCTAAGCGTCGATGTTGTCTTTGGGCTGTCATTTGAATGCCCTGGATCAACGGTTCAACGGAGAGATTGGGCTTTCCTCGGCGCCGAAATCGGCGCAAACGCTGTAGTTCCTCAACAGCACTCTGGTCTGTTCGTTGATGATTGGACATGATTATTGACATCGGATCGATCGTACCTTTGGCATGCCTATTGAGATACCATCAATCCGAAATGAATAATGTTTTCCCCAGGTCCCCCACCTTCATTGGCGATGCTTAACCCCGCTCAGTAGCAATGAAGGCGAATCTGTGGCTCTGGACCAGGCCCCGAATTGCAGCGAGACGCCTCTCGCCTCTATCCTGCTTGCTCTATGACTGACGTACACATCACCGGCCTCACAAAATGTTTTGGACAGACAACTGCGGTTGACAAGGTTGACCTGCATATCAAGAGCGGCGAGCTGTTCTTTCTGCTGGGACCATCGGGTTGCGGCAAGACCACCCTACTGCGCATGATTGCCGGGTTTATCGATCCCAGTGAAGGCAGCATTCATTTCGGAGATCGCGATGTCACACATCTGCCGGCAAATAAACGGCAGACGGGGATGGTTTTCCAGAGCTATGCGCTCTGGCCACATATGACAGTTCATGAGAATGTGGCCTACGGTCTTAAGGTCCGAAAGATACCCAAGGAATCACGGCAAGGCCTTGTAAAAAAAGCACTTACAAGCGTCCAGATGGAGCAATATGCGCAGCGTAAACCAAACCAGCTCTCTGGTGGCCAACAGCAACGGGTTGCACTTGCTCGGGCGCTGGTCGTAGAGCCAACCGTGCTCCTCCTCGATGAGCCCCTCTCCAATCTCGATGCCAGGCTTCGTCTTGAGATGCGAGGTGAGATCAGACGCATCTGTCGGGAGTCTGGTATTACCACCATCTATGTGACCCACGATCAGGTGGAAGCGCTCTCCATGGCGGATCGAATGGTTGTTCTCAAGGATGGCAAAGCGAAGCAGATCGGACCACCTGAAGGCATCTATCGACGGCCATGCAGTCAGTTCGTAGCAGAGTTTCTTGGTGAGGCGAACTTTCTATCAGCAACATTGGGGCCAGTAGGCAATAGGTATCTTTCTGTGCAGACAGCTGCGGGGACATTGAAAAGTGCCTGCCCTCTGGTGCAACCCAGTGGCAGTCCGCAGGAAGGACAATCAGTCATCTGTTGTATTCGTCCTGAAGCACTTCAGGCACTTGATGACAGCACCGATGCTTCAACTCGGGAATGCCCTGAAAATATCCTAGAAGGACAGAGAGCCGAAACGATGTACCTTGGTGAAACAGCTCAGCACCTCGTCGTCTTATCTGATGGCTCAAGGTTGAAGGTCTTGGAGCTCAACCCCTCGGGTCCCCACGGCCACCGTTCTGAAGGCGTAGACGGTCCTGCCCAGGAAACAGCCCGACGAGAGCGTCTCTATATACATCCAGATGATGTGATCCTTGTTCCCTGTGAATAGATCCAGAGAGATCGCAACAAATAGACGCATGATCACCACTATTTCGACACCAAACAGGTGTTAAGTGTCATACTTACATCTATTGTCGTGATAATATGCCTAAATGACTCTAATTGCAGCGATACTGAGAGATTTATGGCTGGCTATAAATTGCGCAATTGCAAAGGCATCTACGCCATTCCTGATCGATCGTGGGCGTAAATGTGTCGATAGTCAATTGATATGTTCTCAAAAGACTGGAATACGATATTTATTGTGATTTCCTGGGGCCATCTGCTTTTAACAGTCTTGCCACAAACGAGGTGCCTTTGTGACTGCTATGAGCAACCAGCAACTCCCCACCCGATCTTTCTATGAGTCGCTGGCTGAGAATGAGCCCTACGCCATTGGCCCCCTGCTTTTGTCCCGAATGCTGACCTTTGGTAATTCGGAAATTGTGGCTCGGGTTTGGAGGCAAGGTGCTGGATTTATGAGCGGATCCACTGAGTCGGAATTGGCGGAGAATATCTGGAGGTAAACCAGGTCCAGTGTCTGAAATGACGAGTCCAATTAAGCCGTCCGGTGCAGACTCACATGACACGACAATACGGCGAGGCCGGCCGGCTGGTTGAGAGCGAAGGATTCGGCAAGCATTCTGAACAAGGTTGATGATGACGCGGGCCAAGGCCTCTGGCTCAATCAGGACTACTAAATCTGCTGGAATCCGCTGTTCGACAGTAATGCCGTGATACTTCGGCATAGGCTGCAAACCTGCGATGGCTTCCTCAATTGAGGTTTTTAGCGGGGTTGGTTGGGGTTGAGCTTGTTTGGTGGTGGCATCAATGAGATCGCTACTGAGGTCAGCGGCCTGTTGGAGAGACGCAAGGGCAGCAGCTAGCGGGGTCTCTGACATGTCACTATTGAGGTCAAATATGCCCATAAGCTCGGATGCTGCGACAGCTGGGCTCAGGCAATTACTGATTTCATGAGCATATGCAGCTGTGAGTAATCCAATAGACGCCAGGCGATCAGATTGCTCTAACGCTTGGCGCATCGCCTCTAGTTGGGTCTCTGTCTCACAAAGGCGGGCCAGGACCTGCCCATGGGTAATGGGTTGTGGATCTCTATTTGCCATACGTCGGGTGCCTCCCGGGTTGGCCCATTGCAATGATGGGCCGCAATCTTGATCGGCCTTGGGAGGGGGGTAATTCAGCCAAATTCGACGCTAAGTCGATTTCTATTGATTCGTGCGTCAGGCGTGCTTTCGAGGAGATGTTCCACGTGGAACATATTTGGGGACACCTGGCGATGTGGTCCGATAGTCTTATGGAGTCGTTTAAGTTTCTGGACAATGTTCCACGTGGAACATCTTTGAATCAGCTTCGGGTATGTTCCACGTGGAACATCTAATGGGCCCATTTCAGGTAGGCACCGTATGCCACCAAAAATGGCCGATCGAACTACGGATAGAAGGATAAAACGCATGGATGCACATAAGACAACCCCAAAGATCAAACCACCAAAGAGGCGCCTTGGGCGGGGCCTTGGCAGCTTGATTGGTTCGACAGCGCCTGTTGAGGTCCGGCCAAGCTCAAATGTGACTATTGCATCAGCAAGCTCTGTTGATGGTTTTGATACCGCAGTAAATGCAACGCAGGACCAAAGGTCGGAGCAAATCTCAGAAGAGGGCGGCCTCACCATGCTCGCGGTTGAGACCATTGAAGCCAACCCACATCAGCCCAGACAGGACTTTGATGAGCTCTCCTTGTCTAAATTGGCCGATTCCATCAAATCAGCGGGCCTGATGCAACCAATTGTGGTGCGCCGGAAGTCGGATAATGCAGGCGGTTATGAGCTTATTGCTGGAGAAAGACGCTGGCGAGCGGCCCAACTCGCTGGGGCATCCCGAGTCCCTGCCGTCATTCGAGAAGCGGATGATCAAACAAGTGCTGAATTAGCGCTCATTGAGAATATGCATCGAGAGGATCTGAACCCAATGGATCGGGCTCAGGCATTCGATCGTCTTTCGGATCGTTTCGGGTTGACGCATAAGGCTGTTGCAGATCTTGTGGGCATTGACCGCTCAAGCGTGACCAATCATTTAAGACTCCTTGAATTGGATCCCTTTAGCCAAGCAGCAGTGCGAAGTGGTGAGCTTTCTCTTGGGCATGCCAAGGTGCTTCTCACCGAGTCAAATGAGGATCGTCGAGAGGAAATGAGCCGGTCTGCGGCTCAGCACAATTGGTCGGTCCGTGAGCTTGAAAGACAAATTGCCAGTAGGAAACCCACGCCTCGTGAAGGCACTGCAGTTCATCCGAGTATCACACCGCAGCGACCTGCTCATCTTGATGATCTCGAGCGGCGACTTGCAGAACACTTGGGCACGCGCGTGGATATCCGCAGTGGTTCAAAGAAGGGCAGTGGCCAGCTTATTATCAGCTTCTTTGACCTTGAGCAGTTTGATGGGATCCTGAGCAAATTGCATTTCAACACAGATATGTAAAATACGTAAGCCCATTATTAGCAAGGACTTACGCATTATCTTGAGGCCCCTTGCCGGGGATGGGTTGTCACTGCGCAGAGATGATCTGATCGGGAGTGACCATCCGCTCATTGATGCGCGGATTGAGCGCATTTTTAAGCAGTCGATCTCCTGATATGGCATTGGTTGGCGTTGAGATGCTTGGACCAGTAATTGCATAGTGTTCAAGAGATATGCATGGTCAAGGTGCGCGCGGTTCGATATTCCGTAAGGCGCAAGAGAAAACCACGCAATGCTTTTGGTGCATCGACCAACAGTAGGAGACTGATATCCCATGGGATCAATATCAACAGGCGTTGGTTTGATTAGCGGTATTGATACTGCATCGTTGATCAATAATTTAATTGCGCTGCAGTCGACAGGTTTGTATCGACTGCAAGAAAGAATGTCAGTCTTACAGGCAGAGAAGTCAGCGCTGCTTGATGTCAATGCGCGTTTACTAAGTGTGCTCAACAGTGTTTCAACACTCACAAGTGGCAATTTATTTACGTCGGTGTTGGGTGCATCATCGAATCCAGAATCTATTTTTGCGAGTGCCTCAAACGGCGCCGTGCCTGGAACGTATTCCTTTATCCCGAAAGGACTTGCAAGCTATAGCCAACGAATGAGTAAGGGCTTTGAAGATGCAGAGTCTACCGCTCTTGGTCTTTCGCACTTGAGCTTTGAGTTCGGTCAGGGGCAGTTGGGCCCGGAACGTGAACTCAATGAACTCAATGGTGGTCTTGGGGTCCAGCGCGGCAGTATCTTGATCACGGACGCAGCAGGTGGTCAAGCCACCATCGATCTGACTTCAGCGGTGACACTCGGGGATGTGACGCGAGCGTTTAATGAGTCGCTGGACGTTCAAGTAGTTGCGACGGTCGACGGAGATCACTTGGTATTAACGGATCAGAGTGGCGGTTCGGGTACGCTGCAAGTGTCAGGCCTGGGCGGATCAGATATCGCTGTAGATCTCGGTCTTGCCGCAGGGACCCTCGATGGTACCTCGCTCATTGGTGATTCGATTTACTACCTCGATCAGGGTTCTGCCACACAGACGCTCAATGATGGCCTTGGCGTTCTCATTAAGGATCGTGTCGCAGACATCCAAGTGACGGCTCGGGATGGACGTGTCTTTAATATCGATTTGAGTGGTCTGAGCATCGATGCTGCTTCCTCACTCTCACTTTTGAACGATGGAGAAGGTGTACCTGTTGACACGGATCCACTGACAGCTGATCTACAGATACAGGCCCGCAATGGGACTGTCTTTAACATCGATCTCAGTAATGTGAGTACGGTCGGGGAGCTCCAGGATCATGTCTTTACTGAGACCGGGGGCACCATTTCCTTATCAATTATCAATGGGGAACGCCTCACCCTCACGGACAACTCCGGTGGGGCCGGTGTTCTGAAGGTGGTGGGCGCTGGAGAATTCGGAAATGAGACCGCAGAGGCGCTTGGGCTGCTCTCGGTGGATGGTGTCGGAAGCGATTCATTGATGGGTTCCGTTTTGGATTACAACCCACCAGACTCTGGTGGAAACACCCTCGAATCAATACTTCAGGCAATCAATAATGCAGTTGATTCAAATGGTGTCGCGAATAATGGAGCGATCACAGCCAATATCGCATCCGATGGGCTTCGGATGGAATTGATCGATGGGACAGGTGGGGTTGGAAATCTGAAAGTACTGAGCACCGCTAGTAATGCGAATGCGGCGCAGAGCCTTGGGATTCTCACGGTAGGAGAGGGTGTTGCCGCCTCAAGCATCTCTGGCCAGCGCTTGCTTGGGGATGTCAATGGTGTTCTTCTGCGGAATCTCAGTGGTGGGGGGTTACTCGATTACACGGGCGACATGACGGTCAAAGATCGAGCCGGTCACTCAACAACGATCTCGGGGCTTGGTGATGTCGAGACCATTAGCGAGATGGTCAAACGAATCAATCAACAACTATCGGATGCTGGTGTTCAGGCCGAAGTTCAAATTGCAGAGTCTGATAATGGTCTCACTGTGATCGATAAGACAGGGACCATGGACCAATCAGCCGTGCTTGAGATTACCGGCTTACTCGCTGTTTCGTTGGGTATTTCCAATTCGGTGGCAAGCGACAAAATTGATGGTGAAAACCTACAGCTCAAGTACATAGGGGCTGCGACCAAACTAGAGGACTTGAACTACGGTCGAGGTATTGGGTCGGGTACGTTTCGCATTATTGATGGTGTAGGCGTTAGTGCTGATGTCACCGTGGATAGTTCGCTTAAGACCGTGGATGATCTGGTCCAGCTGATTCGATCAAAGGGGCTCTCCATTAAGGTGGGTGTCAACGTGAACGGTGATGGGTTGTTTTTGGGCGAACCAGCACAGAACACTGGCTCATTTGTTCCAATCACGGTGGAGTCCGTCACTGGTTCAACGGCTCAAGATCTAAACATACAGGGTGCATCGCCGACGATTGAAAATTCATATATCGATGGATCTTATGAGCGTGTGATCGAAGTGAATACAAGTGATACGCTCAATGAAATCGCTGCCAAAGTCAACGATGCCAACATTCCAGTATCAGCGACTGTTCTGAATGTCGGATCGACTGTATCGCCCTTTAGAATCTCTTTTGCGTCGTCCATCAGTGGTAGAGCAGGTAATTTGATTGTTGACACTCAGGGCACGGATCTGAACCTTGGCATGTTGACGCGAGCCCAGGACGCACGTTTGGAGTTTGCGGCTGCTGAGGGTGAATCTGGTTTTCTTGTGACCAGCTCAACCAATACGTTTGATCAACTTATTGAGGGCTTGACGCTTGATCTTCAAGCAAGTTCCACTGATCCCGTGACCATCAGTGTCACACGAGATACCACATCGATTACGGCAGCAGTAGAGGCCTTTGTCACGTCATTCAATGAGGCGATCGCGCGCCTTGAAGACTACGAATTCTACGATGTTGAATCGAAACAAAAGGGTATTCTCTTAGGTGATGCAACTGCAGCCAGGGTGCGGGAGTCGCTTAATGCCGTCGTTCGGAGTCGTGCAGAAGGACTTGATACGCAATTCACTTACCTCCAACAGGTAGGAATTACCTTTGGTTCGGGTGGTCAGCTAGAGTTCGATCAAGAGAAGTTTCTTTCAGCCTATGAACAAGATCGCATAGCAGTCTCCAATCTATTTGAACTCCTTGAAGATGTTGAGCTTGAGCCTGAGGAAGTGGCGCCGGGTGTGACCGTCGGTGGTTCCAATAGCACGATTCTTGCTCGTGGCTTGGGTCCCATCATCGAGGCGATGCTTGAAGGGCTGACTGAAAGCGCTACTGGCACCATTGCCCGTGCGGCTGATGCTCGTGATAACCAAATTGAATTGACTGAAAGTCGCATCGAGGGTTACGAAGCTCGGCTGGCAGCAAAGCGAGAGCGGTTACAACGAGAGTTTGCAGCGATGGAATCAATACTCGCATCAATGCAATCGCAGAGCAATTCACTGCTAAGCCTGCAGAATAATATCGGACTTGTCCAAGGCGCAATGTAGTTTGTTGGCCGACCAAGCCGATGGAGCAGGCAGTGAGTACAGAAACCCACAACGCGTATTTGAAGACCAAGGTGTTGACCGCCAATCCAGCGGAGCTGCGGCTGATGCTGTTGGAGGGATCTGTGCGTTTTACGGCGCAAGGCCGTGAGGCGATTGTGGCCAAGGACTATGAAGGAATCTATGAGAGTTTCTCGCGAGCGCGTGACATCGTTATGGAATTAGTGTCATCACTAAAGCATGATGAGGCACCCGAGTTGTGTGCCAAGATGAAGTCACTCTATCTCTTCATCTATCAGCGCTTAATTGAAGCGAGCAGTGGACGTGATGTTGCTATTGCCGATGAGGTCATTGAATTACTTACGTACGAATGTGAGACCTGGAAGCTGGCAATGGCAAAAGGCTCATTGGCTGAGGCCAACCAAACAATTGTAGAGACACTCGATGGGCAGGCATCACAGTCGCGCGTCAATATCGCTGGTTAATGGACTTGTATCGATCCATTCAAAAACCACTACGCTTTGGTGAGACGCTTGAGCCCCTCTTCGAGGGAGATTTCGGGATTGAAGTCTAGGAACTTCTGAGCCAATTCAATTGATGCCCAGGAGCGACGGATATCGCCTTGCCTTGGGCTTTCAAATCGAGGATGAACAGGCATATCAAGAGCGGCAGCCAAGCCAATAAGCACCTCTAGAATCGTATGTTCCTGTCCACTGCCCACATTGTAAACGGCCGGTGATTTCTGATCGGCCAGAAGTGCAGATGCTGTTGCCCGCACGACGTCTTCAACGTACACAAAGTCACGGGTTTGTAAGCCATCACCAAAAATAACCGGCTGGTTTCCGTTACGTAGCGCATCAAGAAACTGGGGGATGGCGGCGGCATAGGGGCCGTTGGGATCTTGTCGCGGTCCGAAGACGTTAAAAAGACGCAGTGAAATGCCTCCATGCTGATCGGCCTTGAACTTTGCCACTAACTCTTCGCCTAACAATTTGCTTTCTGCATACGGCGAACCTGGGGCTGTCTCACTCGATTCATATAAAGCATGGTCATGCGTCGACCCATACACGGCGCAAGAACTATTGAAAACGACACGTTGGACACCAGCCTCATCAGCAGCCTCTAAGAGTAACTTGGTGCCATCGACATTGATCTGGCGACAGACTTCTGGGGTTTCATGGCTGGCAGGTACCGACACGAATGCTGCAAGATGAATGAGGTAGCGGCATTTATGTATGGCAGTCTTGACGAGTTTCTGATCGAGAATCGAGCCATGAATAAATGGCATGCCTTCTGGGACGTTGTCCTTTGACCCTGTCGATAGGTCGTCAATGACTGTGACATGAGCGCCTATTTGTTGCAGGGCTGATAAGAGATGTGAGCCAATAAATCCCGCACCACCAGTCACGAGGACATGTTGGTTGAGTAGACGGGTGAAATCTGTGGGATCATTCATAAGAGAGTGGGGATGTTTGCTGATCCTGACTTGGGGGGAAACAACGAGATCTTGGCTATCGAACGAGCCTCAGCAATGGGCTGATGGAGCGTGGGTATCATACCGGTCCTTGCCGTCTTTGCGGTGGCGGCGTACCGTGACGTACGTGACGCTTCGACTTTATAACACCCTCACTAAGCAACAAGAGCAGTTCCAGCCCTTGGATCAGCTTCATCAGACGGTCACGTTTTACACTTGTGGTCCGACCGTTTATGACTACGCCCACATTGGCAACTTTCGAGCATTTCTTAATGCAGATGTCCTTCGCCGTACTCTAGAGTTCATGGGTCACGAGGTTATCCAGGTCATGAATCTGACTGATGTTGGGCACATGACTGATGATGCAACGGCGGACGGTGGGGGTGAAGACAAGATGCAGGTCGCAGCAAAGCGACTTAAAGAGGCCAAGAAGGAAGGCAAACTTCCAGATGGAGTGCGTGTTGATCCAGATGACCCATATGCGGTCGCAGAGTTCTATGCACAAACATTCATTGACGATTCTCGACAGCTTGGCTTAAGAATTGTTGAAGACATCGAGCAGTATCCAGAACGCATGCCCCGGCCGACGCAGTACATAGAGGCGATGGTTCACTTTGTGCAGCGGCTCATCGATGAAAATTCCGCATACCTTGCAGAAGATGGTGTTGTCTATTTCGATGTCGAGAAGTTTGCAGGCTATGGGCGCCTTTCAGGAAACACGATTGACCAACTTCGTAGTGGCGAAGGGGGGCGCGTTGATAGTGCCACGCAAAAAATCAAACGTCATCCCGCAGACTTTATGTTGTGGAAGCCTGATGCGAACCATGTGATGAAGTGGCCCAGCCCGTGGGGTGAAGGTTATCCTGGATGGCACCTTGAGTGCAGTGTGATGGCTCTTGAATTACTCGGTGATCGAGCTTCTGGCGTCATCGATATCCATTCGGGTGGTGAAGACAATATATTCCCACACCATGAGTGTGAGATTGCCCAATCATGTGCGCTCTCTGGAAACGAACTATTCGCTCGTTTCTGGTTTCATACGCGCCATCTCATGACAGAGGGCGCAAAAATGAGTAAGAGTGCGGGCACGTTCTATACACCGCGTGATCTGTATGCACGAGGTGGTACGCCAGCGGCGCTGCGTTTGGCCATTATTGCAACGCACTACCGCGTGAATGCAAACTTCACCATGCAAACACTTCGTGACGCACAACGGCAAGTAAGTCGCTGGGCGCGTTTGCACGAGTGGCTTATGAAGTATGCCGATCACCCACGCGCTGTTGAAGTCGGGCCATTCGTGGCCGCATTGCCATCCTTTGCAGCATCGCTGGAATCAGATCTCAATGTTGCTGGCGCCATTGGCGCACTGAATGAGGCCGTCTCCGTTTATAAAGTGGATGAGCCACCACCACCAACAGATGGTGATGCTCATGGAACTTACCTCGAAGAGCTTGAAGCACTTCGACGTATGGATCTTGTTTTAGGCATTCTGGAATTAGAACATGAGCCACAGTCAGATATCGCTGAGCTTGATGCCACGATGATTGAGCAGAAGATTCTGGATCGCAATCAAGCAAGAGCGAGTAAAGACTGGGCCGCAGCAGATCGAATTCGAGATGAACTCATCGAGCTTGGCGTGGCTATCCACGACGGTGCTGAAGGAACAACCTGGTCACGGATTATTCAGTAATGGCTTTAGATTCAACATTCGCATCGCCACCCGTTATTGGTTTGACTGGCTCAATTGGTGCGGGAAAGAGTGTTGTTGCAAGTATGCTGCAGCAAGCAGGATGTGTGGTTGCTGATGCTGATGCCGCGGTTCGTGATTTACTTAATCAGCCAGGCATCATTGACACGCTTGTCCGTTGGTGGGGCGGTATTATTCTTGATGAAAATGGCTCGTTGGATCGCTCGGTCGTTGCTCGCATTGTTTTTGCAGATCCTAAGGAGCGAATCCGACTTGAGCAGCTCTTGCACCCACTCGTGAGTCAGCGCCGAGAGGCCGTGTTTTCGCACGTGCCTCCTGAGACACCGGCATTGGTGATTGATGCGCCGCTTCTCATGGAAGTTGGGCTTGATGAGGAATGTGATGTCGTTCTTTATGTTGACTCAGCGCCGGCACACTGCCGCCAGCGCATTGCCGTTACGCGAGGTTGGTCTGAAGAGGAATTTGATAAACGCAGCAAAGCCCAGATTCCAGTGGATCAAAAGCGAGCACGGGCAGATATCGTGATCTCTAATAACAGTGATCTGGCGGCCCTAGAGGTCGAAATAAAGCGTTTTCTAGAAAAGCTGACCGGCGGTTTTGAGTCGAATGAGGCAAGTCATTAACGTCAAACAGCGACTGTTTTTATGTCAGTTCACTTTTTTTGATTTGAGATGCTAGGATATGAGCAGCGAGCCAGGCACTGCCAGGCACCGCCTACCCGGATCCAACTCTTGACTCCTTTCCCACTTCTTTGTGGGCGTTCTATTCGAAGCCAAGCGTGCAGATCTAATTGTTTTATCAAATGCTGCCAAATACATTTGGTTAAAGAACTTGGCTGATTTCTTATTCAAACTTCTTTGAAACAAACCAGAGAAGTAAAAAAGTTGCTTTCGCGGGATGCAGCTACTTTTCATCACATGAAACACCGTCGACGTATATTCGCAATTGTGTGAGGACGTCTTTTAGAAAAACAATTATTATTACCCACTCGGGTGATCCACCTTTCCCCGGACCGGAAAGAACATATGGCAACTAAGAAACCACGTCGTCGTCGCAATAAGAGCTCACATAAATATGTTCCAAGCTTTGGAACAGTCACCCTACAGCCGGGTGATGTTCCGAGTGATGAAGCGCTTGAGGCAGAAGCCGCTGCTCTTGATAAAAAGACCAACGGTAAGTACGACACCATCAAAAAAGACGCTCTTGATCTGCCGGCACTTCAGCAGATGAACATGAGCGAATTGGCGAAGCAGGCGAAGAAGGCAGGGCTCGATGATGTTGCTACGCTTTCCAAGCAGAAACTTGTGTTCGAGATTCTCAAAGCTCGCGCCCAAAAACAGGGCTTAATGGTTGGCGAAGGCACGCTTGAGATTATGCCTGATGGGTATGGATTTTTAAGAAGTCCTGAGTACTCGTACATGCCGTCGCCCGATGATGTGTATGTCAGCCCCTCACAAGTGCGGCGTTTTGGTCTACGCAAGGGTCAGGTCATCAAGGGGCTCATCCGCCCGCCAAAAGAAGCAGAGACTTACTTTGCACTACTGCGTCTTGAAACGATTAATGGTCAAGATCCAAAGAAGCTGCATAATCTCGGCGCCTTTGAAAATCTCACGCCGCTTCATCCGAATCAGCGAATTCATCTTGAAACAGATACTGAAGAAATTGAAACACGAGTTATTGATCTCGTGACGCCTCTTGGTTTTGGGCAGCGTGCACTCATCGTTGCGCCGCCACGTACTGGTAAGACAGTTATTCTCCAGCGCATTACCAATGCGATTGCTCGAAATCACTCTGAAGCGAAGGTTATTGTCTTACTTATTGATGAGCGTCCAGAAGAAGTAACTGACTTTAAACGCAATACGCCTGATTCTGTCGAAGTGGTTGCCTCAACGTTTGATGAAGAAGCCTCACGACATATTCAAGTTGCCGAGATGGTTTCCGATAAAGCCAGGCGCATTGTTGAGTGCGGTGGTGATGTCATTATCTTGCTCGACTCTATTACCCGACTGGCGCGTGGTTATAACAACGCGATGCCGAACACGGGCAAGATTGGTACCGGCGGTGTTGATACACAAGCGCTCATTAAGCCTAAGAAGTTCTTTGGCGCTGCCCGGAACATCGAGAACGGCGGGTCTTTGACAATTATTGCCACAGCATTGGTTGACACCGGTTCAAAAGCTGACGAAGTCATCTTCGAAGAGTTCAAGGGTACTGGTAACTCCGAATTGCACTTGACACGAAAACTTGTTGAGAAGCGCATTTGGCCAGCGATCGACATTTCTGCATCAGGCACGCGACGCGAAGAGTTGCTTCTTGATCCCAAGGAGTTGGACCTTGTTGTCCGATTGCGTAAGGTCGTTTCGGATATGAGTGTGGTCGAGGCCATGGAGTTGTTGAGAACGCGACTGCTTAAGACCAAGAGCAACGCTGAGTTCTTGATGACGATGAACCTTGCGTAGGTCGTCAAGACTTCTGTCAGCAATCAGTGGGAGTCGTTTGGCGGTATCTCAGACATCACCAGAGAAGTGATCGCAGATGGCACTCGCTGATCGAACTTGGTATCGCACCATCGCCTGCATGGCGGTGTTCTTTGCTGCAATCGGCTTGGTTCGTTACGCATACTCCCCACTGATCCCATCGATGTTAGAACACGAGTGGATCAGCGCGAGCCAAGCGGGCTATCTCGGCACCATTAATTTTATTGGGAACCTCATCGGCGCCATCTGCTGCGCCATGTTTGCAAAACGTTTTGGTGCAGGAAATGTATGCCGTATTGCGCTATTGATAGGTTTGGTGAGTGTTCTTTGTGCCGCTTGGAAGCCAGAATTTGGAACAGCATGGAATGCAGAATTCTGGTGGCTGGCATTTTGCCGCTTCTTAGCGGGGCTGACAGCAGCGGGTGGGATGATCTTAGCGCCGGTCATTGTGACCGCAGGAGCATCACCGAAGCTACGAGGCGTTCTTATTGGTTTGATCTTTGCCGGTGGTGGTTTTGGGGTGGTGCTGTTGAGTCTCCTGTTACCACTCTTTGTCTCAGAGGGCCCATCGGGTGGATGGATGTTTACAGCAGCCCTGGTGGCAGGTTGCATCGTCATTGCGTGGCCGGGTTTGACAAAGCGACAGTTGTCACCGAGTCATAAGAGTGATGCGGCGGGTCAACATATTTATGGCCTGCGACTCTGGACCCTACTGGTGGCCTACTCCTTGGCTGCCGCCGGATGCGTTCCGCACTCAATCTACTTATCTGCTTATGTTCATAAAGAGCTGGATCAGCCACTGTCTTTCAGCACCATGGTCTTTGCTGTTTATGGCTTTGGTGTCATGTTTGGTGGACCAGTATTTGGTGGTATTGGTTCTAAATTATTGGGCCGCTGGTTGTCTGAAATGTTAGCGATCTTGCTCGGTCTGCTCGCTGTGCTCACAGTCGTGATGACAGATAACGTTTTGTTGGTTGTGATCTCAGGTGGTGTACTTGGGCTTTCACAAATGGGATTAGGTGCCGTCAATTCACATCGCACTTTGCAGCTTGCGGGCACAAAGGCTCAGGCTTCTTGGTGGGGGCGTATGACAGTTGGATACAACATCGGTCAGGCGGGCGGCGCATTTGCGATGGGTTGGATGATTCATATCAGCCTGGGCTACATTGCTGGATTTTGGATGGGCGTTATTTGTTTTAGTCTGGCACTAATCATTGCAGCCTTGGTGAGAGTTCCAAAGCCACTACAGGGCACCTAATTCGAGGGCATTCAATGAAGAAGCCGCCTGTTTTTGCCATAAGTGGGGCTCATGGGCATAGTGGCCACCGAACAAGGCACTTCTGCTGTATCGGGCTGGATTCTACGGCTAAGAGGGGTATTCTTTTATAGGTTCCAGTGGCGGCGGCCAAAGCCTCCGCTCTCTGGGTAGAAGTGTTTGGGTTGTTTGGAGCCACCAGCTCCATCTATCGAGCTACTTTTTTCGATTCACTCTTGGGAGTACATTTTTGATGATCCGTACCAAACAGCTCCGTGGGTTTACCATCATTGAGCTTCTGACCGTGATTGCAATCATTGGGATCCTCATCGCCATTACTGTGCCTGCTGTTACTGGGGCATGGAAAGTCTCAGCACGGGCTGAGTCGATGAGCCGGATGAAGCAGATCTCTACTTGGATGACCTTGTACGGCAACGATAACCGTGACTCCATTTTGCCGAGCCAATTTGACTATTCCGATGCTGACAATCCTGGAGAGGTTTGTAGTAATCCAGCACTTGGAGATACGGTCAACAAAGGCACTTGGGCAGACATCCTTTGGGCAGAAAACGACTTATATAGCAAGGTGATGTCTGCAGGCGGGATTGTTGATCCGAATGCAGATCCTGATGATCCTGAGCCATTTCGGGCTCGAACGTATTACCGTTATAAAGCACCAGATGGTGCTGTTTACGATTCAAATCAGAACTATGACGCGAGTCCATTGCGATCAGCCGTGCGAAACTCATTTAATTTTCCACGCCCGGTCGGAAGCGACAGTCCCACGCCTTATGGCAACGGCGCTTCGGAGCAAGGGCTTGCAGGTTTCTTTGCGGCGAATGATCACTTCAATCAGCGCATTGGCGAAAACTATTCTTACGGACAGATCAAGCAGCCAAGTATTTCAATGTACTTAGTTGATTCAATGGCGGGAGAGACCATTGGTCCAGAGGTTGGAGCTCATCCATGGGCAATACCACTGTCAGAAGAAGAACCGCCAAGTCGCCCCACTGATGATGAGGCGTATTGGGACTCCTTCAGAGATGCATACGATTTTGGTCAAGCCTCAAGTGTTGGTGGTGGCACAGGTGCTAGTGCCGGTGCTGTTAATGATCAATCACCGGGGCAAGTGGATTTTCGATATGGCGACCAATGCCTGATGCTCTTCTTGGATGGACATATGGAGAGTGTTGGTCGATGGAGCACGCTTGAGGGCCTTGAAACCGGGGATATGGATGGAAAACGTATCCGCGTAACAGGCCTGACAGATAAACATAGTCCAATTTGTGAAGACGAAGATCACGACCATTAGGCCCTTTCCGAGTGCCAAAGCCGGAAAATAGCGGCATAAAGTGCCTCGATCCGCAGGCTGCTGATGGTGCTGGGGGCACAATCCTGATAAAGCCTATGAGGAGGGCCTCTTCAGAGGTTGCCTCAAGGCTTGAAATAGGTACACTTCACCCCTTAGACCGTCCCACTTCGGGGCGGTTTATTCTTCCCGGTTGCGGGCTCGGCCCATACCTCTGACATGCTGCCATGTTGTTTGGCGTAGGTCGTAAGTTTGGGACTCCCCGGCCTGCCACCGTAGCTCAGTGGTAGAGCACACCCTTGGTAAGGGTGAGGTCACGGGTTCAAGTCCCGTCGGTGGCTTGAGAACTTTATCAGTGGCGGTACGTAGCCGTTGCTGTCAAACAGATGATTGGGCCTAACCCAGCCAAGTAGATGTTGGGTAACAGGTTCCACAAAAAGGGAACAGCAGAGACATTAGGTAGTCGAGTGCAATTGAGTATGACAGCCTCCGGTTGGTCCGGCACTGGGTACTCAATGCTCAACACCTTGTCTTAGGTTGGAGATATTCGAGATGGCCAAGGAGACATTTGTTCGAAATAAGCCTCACGTGAACGTTGGTACGATTGGTCACATTGACCATGGCAAGACGACGTTGACTGCGGCAATCACCATGCGGCAAGCGAGCAAGGGCCTCGGTGCAGCTCGTGCGTTTGACCAGATTGACAACGCTCCAGAGGAAAAGGCTCGCGGTATTACAATCGCAACGAGTCACCAGGAGTATGAGTCAGATACGCGTCACTACGCGCACGTCGACTGCCCCGGTCACGCTGACTATGTCAAGAACATGATCACGGGTGCTGCCCAAATGGACGGCGCTATTCTTGTGGTTGCGGCTTCAGACGGCCCGATGCCTCAGACGCGTGAGCATATCCTGCTGGCTCGCCAGGTTGGCGTGCCTGCCATGGTTGTGTTCATGAATAAGGTTGACATGGTCGACGACGAAGAGCTTTTGGAACTCGTCGAGATGGAAATTCGTGAGCTGCTTTCAAGCTACGACTTCCCTGGCGATGACATTCCAATCATTCGTGGTTCAGCACTCAAAGCGCTTGAGACAGAAGGCGCGGATGATGCGGTCTGCAAGCCGATTGATGAGCTGATGGAAGCGCTTGATAGCTATGTGCCAGAACCTGAGCGTGAAACAGACAAACCCTTCCTGATGTCAATTGAAGACGTCTTCTCTATTAAGGGTCGTGGCACGGTTGTGACTGGACGTATCGATCGCGGCAAAGTTGTCGTTGGCGATGAAGTTGAGATCGTTGGTCTCAGTGAAGCACCTCGTAAAACAACAGTGACTGGCGTCGAAATGTTCAACAAGATTCTTGAAGATGCAACAGCAGGTGACAATGTTGGCACCTTGCTACGTGGTATTGAAAAGGATGATGTGGAACGAGGCCAGGTACTTTGCAAGCCTGGTTCCATTCACCCACACACCAAGTTCGAAGCTGAAGTTTATGTGTTGACCAAAGAAGAGGGTGGTCGTCATACGCCATTCTTCTCTGGCTATAAGCCACAGTTCTACTTCCGAACAACTGATGTGACGGGTAAGCTTGATCTGCTTGGCGGTGCTGAGATGTGCATGCCTGGCGATAACATCCAAATGAACATCGACCTTGAAGGCAAACCTATTGCAATGGAAGAAGGCCTTCGTTTCGCAGTTCGTGAAGGTGGCCGCACGGTTGGATCTGGTGTGGTGACAAAGGTTCTTGAATAGCATTGAATCATGGGGCGGGTGAGAGGTATCTCACCCGCCAACCATGTGATAAGGCATCTGCCGAACGCGTTTGACGGGGAGGTTGGAGAGACCAGCCATGGCCAAAAAATCAACAGATCGTGAGTTTGTTTGGTTGCAGTGCACCGAGTGCAGTGATTTAAACTACCGCACCAGTATTCGAGTTAAGGGCGGTATTAATGAGAAGGTCAAGGCGGGTATGAAAAAGTATTGCCCTCGTTTGCGTAAGCATACGTTGCACAAAATTAAGCGTAAGTAAGCCGGAGGCCCACACGGCGCGGGTGATCTGATAGACGCCGGTAGCTCAATTGGCAGAGCAGCGGATTCCAAATCCGCAGGTTGAGTGTTCGAGTCACTCCCGGCGTGTTTTTGAGTCTCAGTTGGATTCGGGTTGACAGAGAATAGACACAGCGGACAGATAAAATGGCAGTATCCGGTATATACAAAAGTGGCCAAGGTTATTGGGTAAGGATGATGTCCGCCATCGGATATGGTTTGCTCATGCTGATGGGTCTCGTCTGGGTATGGGATCTGGCTGATCTTCTGACAATCCCTGGTGTAGAACAACAGATCTTTGTGCAAGCAGCTGCAGTCATCCTTGTTGGGCTTTTA
This sequence comes from Phycisphaerales bacterium, assembly GCA_029268515.1. NCBI lineage: Bacteria > Pseudomonadati > Planctomycetota > Phycisphaerae > Phycisphaerales > Phycisphaerales bacterium. The sequence continues at coordinate 213,070 of JAQWNP010000002.1, forward strand.
TTTGGGCTCTTGGGATACTATTTATTTGGTCGTAAGCCGATTGTTGTTGATTTCATGATTGCTACCGAAGGCGAGATGAAGAAAGTCAACTGGTCTTCGAAGCGGGAGCTATGGACTTCAACCAAGGCAGTCATCCTGCTGACGTTGTTTGTCGCACTGGCGTGTTGGGTTTTGGACCTCGGTTTCGCGAGGTTCTTTAGTTGGGTTGATGTGCTTCACGAGGGTTCTTAAGCCCGTCGCCGTTGTTAGGTGATACACACCACAACGGCAGGAGATGTTCATGCAAGACGCGCAAGAGAAGATAGATTCGGCTTCAGAAGTGACCAATGCTGCAGAGACAGCTGAAGTAGTCGCTGATGACAACGCCGGCAAACAACCTGAGAGCGAAGTTGCTTCAACATCGTCTGGCGAGTCATCTGCATCTCCAACAGATGAAAAAAAGTCTGCTGCTGAGGGTACTGTGGAAGACGAGGCTTTTGATCCAGCTGTTGATCTGCCCATGTATCGCGAAGGCATGGACTGGTTCGTCCTTCGCGTTGCTTCCAATAAGGAAAGCTATGTTCGCGAGACGTTGGTAAGAAAAGTCCAGATCGAGCAACTTGAGCATTTGGTTGGGCGCATCATGGTGCCAACGGAAAAAACCAAAACCCTCAAAGGTGGCAAGCACCGTGTGACCGAGACAAAGCTTTATCCCGGCTACGTCTTTGTTGAGATGCACCTCGAAAAAGACGGCCGTATTCCTCAGGATGTTTTCTTCCTGATCAAAGAAACCACTGGTGTAGGCGACTTTGTTGGTACGGCTGGGCGTCCAACGCCAATGGCAGCTCATGAAGTTGAGAAGATGCTCTTTGACTCACGTCAGCCGGAAGAAACGCCGATCGTCAAACTTGAGTTTGAGCGCGGCGATAACGTGACCATCAAGGAAGGCCCCTTCGAGAACTACGAAGGTACGGTTGATGAAGTCATGCCTGATAAGGGTCTCGTTCGAGTCTTGGTTACCATCTTTGGACGCCAGGCACCAATTGAGCTTGAGTACTGGCAGATTCAAAAGGCAGAAGGCTAACCGGTCTTTTTGCTCGATAGCGATATTATTCACTGAGACTTATTCGAGTTGCAATGATTTCGCGTGCTGAATAGCTGAGCCTTCCAGTGAGAAACACAACCAAACACAACGGTGGGCCAACAGTGATGCTGGTCGGTATGGGTCGTTCTGGGAGTACCTGGTTGTGGGAGTGCCTCGGCAATCATCCGGATGTCTTCGTTCCAACGTGGAAGGAGCTCAACTACTTTTCTCATTCCTTTTTGCGTGGTGTAAGCTACGCGCAATACCTGGACAACTTTATTCCCGCGACCGGTGAACCACCAGCATCGATTCGAATGGAATTCAGCGTTGCTTATTCGAGGCTCTCTGGATCCCAAATTAGATGTATTAAGCGACTTTATCCCAAACTCCAACTCATTCTGCTGCTGAGGCATCCGATCAACCGAGCATGGTCTGGAGCCCACCGTTCTTTAGGGCGCCGCAAGAATCTCAACAACCTCTCAGAGTGGAGGCTGTTTCTTTTCTTTCAACTCTATTGGAAACATAAATACGGAGAGTCCTACCATGAGATCATTACAAAATGGTCGAAGGTATTTGGCCCGGAGCGTTTGCTGGTCATTACGAAGGATGAAATTGATGCTGATAAGGTGTCGGTGCTCAAGCGAATCTGCTTATACATTGGCGCGGACGCAGAAATAGACGCCGGCGTATTCGAAAGCGATCGTGAGATAAACAAAAGTAAGAACGCCGCGATCTCGTCCCGAGCGATACCGCGATCCGTGGAATGGTTCTTGGCGCGAAAATACCTTCGTATGATCAAGAAAACCAATACGCTTCTTGATGGAAAGCTGGATGCTTGGGTTGAAAGTTTAAGAGTACAGAGCCAAGGAGGTTGTTTCGCTTGGCATGTCATGGCGTGTTCAACCTTCGTAGTGGCGATACCTCGGAACCTTGTTTTTCTAGCACTCAGCCGATTTAGAATCATCGCTTTCAATCTGGTAAAACCAGGTTCTTGACAACTGGGGCTGTGCAAAACTTTTCAATACTGCTGGTCAATTACGGTAATAGCTGCGCGTAAACGCAGCCACATGCTTGGCAGATTCAAAAGGCTGAAGGCGAACCCCTTCGTCGCTGGGTTCGTTTGAGCCCAAGCAACCCAAACCCCTTTTTTCATGTATTAGGCCGGTCTGGCTCTCCGTAGCGTGCCGTGAGGTGTGCATTTGGTTTGCTTTTTCCTATCGGGGCCATTGCTCCACCGAGTACCATGGGCCAATGAAGAAGAGGCGGCGCAAAAGTGGCCTCAGCGATCGCATTGCTGAGAGGGTTGTAGGGGAGGTTCTAGGTTTGAACGTAGGCCCAGATATATCTAGGCCCATCTAAAACAGATGGCGGTTTGGGCTGCGCAGAGCCTTCAAGGGAGTTGCGATATCACTGAGTTACCAAGGCGGTAAACCACCGACGGGCAGGTGTCTTTGCCGGGGTTTTGATGTCAGTAAAAAGAGGGAGAGAAGAGAGATGAAACTTGTTCTGAGTGTATTGACGTTGCTGGCCATCAGCAGTGGTGTGTTTGGTCAGACGATGGCCGACTTCTTTCCTGAGTCGAAACGAACCGCCTCTGATGGGGCGCTTGCCGACTCCTTCGGCTACGCCGTTTCGGTCTCAGGTGACTATGCCGTGATCGGTGCGTACGGTGATGACGACAATGGCATGAACTCCGGCAGTGCGTACATCTTCGAGCGTGATGGAGCTGGCAACTGGTCAGAGGTGCAAAAGCTCACCGCCTCTGATGGAGCGGAGTTCGACTACTTCGGCAACAGCGTTTCGATCTCCGGTAACTATGCCGTGATCGGCGCTGACCGCGACGACGATAACGGCGCCGACTCCGGCAGTGCGTATGTCTACGAGCGCGATGGAGCTGGCAACTGGTCAGAGGTGCAAAAGCGCACCGCCTCTGATGGAGCGGAAGGCGACCGCTTCGGCTACGCCGTTTCAATCGTAGGCAATACAGTGGTGGTTGGTGCCTACTACGATACCAACATCGACAACGGCTCGCTTTCGGGCAGTGCGTATGTCTTTGAGCGCGATGGTAATGGCAACTGGTCAGAGGTGCAAAAGCTCACCGCCTCTGATGCAGCGGCGGAGGACTACTTCGGCAGAAGCGTTTCAAGCTCAGGCAACACAATGGTGATCGGGGCAGACTACGATGACGACAACGGTAGTGCTTCCGGCAGTGTGTATGTCTTTGAGCGCGATGGAGCAGGGAACTGGTCGGAGGTGCAAAAGCTCACCGCCTCTGATGGAGCGGAATTGGACTACTTCGGCAACAGCGTTTCAATCTTCGGCAACACATTGGCGATTACGGCGGCCTACGATGACGACAACGGCTTTCTTTCCGGCAGTGCGTATGTCTTTGATCGCGATGGATCAGGCGTCTGGTCAGAGACGCAAAAGCTCACCGCCTCTGATGGAGCGGCGGAGGACCAATTCGGCGGAAGCGTTTCAATCTTCGGCAACACATTGGTGGTTGGTGCGGCTGGCGATGACGACAACGGCCTTCTTTCCGGCAGTGCGTATATGTTCGATCTCAACAGTGTCCTCAACCTCGATTACGGAAACCGAGTCTATGGCACGCTGCAGGCAGCAGTCAATGAGGCAAGTTCTGGTGATCGCTTGGCGGTCCGGTCAAACGCCTTCGACGTCGGTGGCATCATCAACCTTTCTTCAATGCCACTGACCTTCATCGCGGTTGAGCCGATCGAGAT